>JBCCVK010000060.1:0-9864 GCA_039195495.1 Pseudomonadota bacterium | reverse complement strand
CCGCGGCACCTTTTCTCAACGGCATTCGAGCCTGGTCGATCAGGACACGGAGGAGCGGTATTATCCGCTCAACACCATTCGCGAGGATCAGTCGCGTTACGAAGTCATCGATTCATCGCTTTCGGAATACGCGGTTCTCGGTTTCGAATACGGCTACTCTCTCTCGGAACCCAACGCGTTGGTGATTTGGGAGGCGCAATTTGGCGATTTCGCCAACGGTGCCCAGATCATGTTCGATCAATTCATCAGTTCGGGCGAAGCGAAGTGGTTGCGTATGTCCGGATTGGTCGTGTTGCTGCCGCACGGATTCGAAGGACAAGGTCCGGAACATTCCTCGGCGCGCCTCGAACGTTTCCTTCAGCTTTGCGGTGGCGACAACTGGATTGTGGCGAACTGCACGACGCCTGCGAATTATTTTCATATCCTGCGGCGGCAATTGCACCGCAGTTATCGCAAACCCCTTGTGCTCATGACGCCCAAATCGCTCCTAAGGCACAGGCTGGCGGTCTCCACGGCACAGGAATTCATCACCGGCTCGTCCTTTCACCGGGTGCTCTGGGACGATGCGCAACAGGGCAGTTCGGACACCAAGCTGGTCGCTGACGACAAGATCAAGCGTGTGGTGATGTGCTCGGGCAAGGTCTATTACGATTTGCTGGATGAACGCGATACGCGGGGCCTCGATAACGTCTACCTGTTGCGAATCGAACAATTCTATCCGTTTCCGGCCCTGTCGCTGATCAAGGAACTGGAGCGGTTCAAGGAAGCGGAGATGGTTTGGTGCCAGGAAGAGCCCAAGAACCAAGGGGCCTGGAGCTTTATCGAGCCCAATATCGAGTGGGTTCTGACCCGGCTCGGCGCCAAGCATAAGCGGCCCGTCTATGCCGGCCGCGCCGCTTCCGCCTCACCCGCCACGGGCCTGGCCAGCCAACACAAGTCCCAACAGGCCGCGCTCGTGGACCACGCGCTCACCATGGAAGGGTAACGACACATGACCACCGAAGTACGCGTGCCCACGCTGGGCGAAAGCGTCACAGAAGCGACCGTCGCGACCTGGTTCAAAAAGCCCGGCGACACCGTTTCCGTGGATGAGATGCTGTGCGAATTGGAGACCGACAAGGTCACGGTCGAGGTGCCCGCACCCGTTGCCGGAATCCTGACCGAGATCGTCGCGGAAGAGGGGACGAGCGTAGGTGTCGATGCCCTGCTCGCCTCGATTGCCGAGGGTGGGGTGCAATCCGCCGCCGCGCCGACGTCCCCGGACGCCGGCAAGGTTGAACGCGCGGCCACCGCCCCTGACGCGCATCGCGGCACGGTTGTCGAGGTGATGGTTCCGGCCTTGGGCGAAAGCGTGACCGAGGCCACGGTTTCGACATGGTACAAGGCCGTGGGCGACACCGTCTCCGTGGATGAGATGCTGTGCGAATTGGAGACCGACAAAGTTTCGGTCGAGGTTCCAGCCCCCGTTGCCGGTGCGTTGACCGAAGTCTTTGCCGTCGAGGGTGCAACCGTCGTCGCGGGTGGCAAGCTGGCCGTCATGACTGCGGGTGCGGGTACCGGCGCCGTGCCGCCGGCGGCGGAACCGGCCGGTCCGGACAGGGATGTCAGGGACGCGCCGTCGGCGAGAAAGATGATGGCCGAGGCGGGTCTTTCGCGGGATCGTGTTCAAGGCACCGGCCGCGACGGGCGCGTGATGAAAGAGGATGTGCAGGCCGCTATCGCCGCGGCCGCCGTCACGCCCCCCCCGGCCCCTTCCATCCCGCGCGCACCCGTGGCGGCAGAGGACGCGGACCGTGAGGAAAGGGTCAAGATGACCAGGCTCAGGCAGACGATCGCCAGACGCCTGAAAGACAGTCAGAATACCGCCGCGATGCTGACCACCTATAACGAGGTGGACATGTCTGCGGTGATGGAATTGCGCAAGGACTACAAGGACCTGTTCGAAAAGAAGCACGGCGTGCGCCTGGGCTTCATGTCTTTTTTCACCAAGGCTTGCTGTCACGCGTTGCAAGAGGTGCCCGAGGTGAATGCCGAGATAGACGGGACCGACATCGTCTACAAGCGCTTCGTGCATATGGGCATTGCCACCGGCACGCCCACGGGCCTCGTGGTGCCAGTGATCCGAAACGCGGATTCGATGGGCTTCGCCGCCATCGAGAAAGCCATTGCCGAAAAGGGCGCGCGGGCCCGTGACGGCAAGCTGTCCATGGCCGAACTGCAAGGCGGCACCTTTACCATCTCGAACGGCGGCGTCTATGGTTCGTTGATGTCCTCACCGATCCTGAATCCGCCGCAGTCGGGAATCCTTGGCATGCACAAGATCCAGGACCGCCCGGTGGCGATGGGTGGCCAGGTGGTCATCCGGCCGATGATGTATCTGGCCCTCAGCTATGATCACCGTATCGTCGACGGCAAGGGTGCCGTGACCTTCCTCGTCCGCGTGAAAGAGGCGCTCGAGGATCCGCGCCGCTTGCTCATGGACCTTTAATGGGGTCGAAGCCGCCGGATCGTCCGCTCTTGATCTACGCGATGACGCCCGTGTCGGCGCCCGACTCGATCGCATTGGACATGTTCACCGACAGACCGGATTTTCCGTTGATCCTCCTTCCCTCGACCTTCCGGCGGTCCAGGCGAACGGTGCGCCTCGCCCGGGCAAGACGGCGGCCCGCTCCTTTGAGAATGAGACGGCAGAGATGATCCAGGGCATTGAGATACTCGAAGACGGTTTTCGGAATATTGGTTTCGATGGTCCAGCGGGGGAAGCAGCTCTCGCGGCAAATTTGACAGGGCTCACACGGCAGAGGCGATGTCGTATGTGCGGCGCACGTCCTTTCGGCGTCAAGCGCCGTCACGGCCGTCACGCTCTCGGCGCCGTCCGCCGGTTTTGCCGCCGCGTGCGCCTGAAGCCATCTCGTCGCGCCGACCGTCCATGTCCCGGGGCTCTTGCCCCGGCGCGCACTGATCTCTTCCGTCGGCCTTGCGGCCACCGTGTGGATGCGTGTCTCGGCCCTGGCATGATCTTTGTCCGGATGCGACCGTCTTTGGGGGCGGCTCCCAAGGTCGTTGGGCGGCTGATCTTCCGCTGGTCGACGATGCGCGGGCGGCGCATATTGTCACAACACTGCGAATTCCTGTCATTGGAGGGTACTTATGGCATCTTATGACGCAATCGTGATTGGCGGCGGTCCGGGCGGTTATGTCTGCGCGATCCGTTGTGCGCAACTGGGTCTGAAGACGGCCTGTGTCGAAGGGCGTGAAACGTTGGGCGGCACTTGCCTGAACGTTGGATGCATTCCGTCGAAGGCGCTCTTGCATGCCACCCAGATGCTGCACGAAACCCGGCGCAACTTTGCCCGCATGGGGTTGAAGGGCAAATCCCCCTCGGTCGATTGGGCGCGGATGCTGGCCTATAAGACGGAAACCATCAACGCCAATACCAAGGGTGTCGAGTTTCTTTTCAAGAAGAATAAGATCGACTGGCTAAAAGGCTGGGGGTCGATCCCCGAGAAAGGCCGGGTCAAGGTCGGTGACGAGATTCACGAGGGCAAAAACATCGTCATCGCCACCGGATCCGAGGCTGCCAGCCTGCCGGGCATCGACGTGGACGAAAAGATCGTGGTCACGTCCACCGGCGCATTGGAGCTTGGCAAGATTCCCAAAAAGATGGCGGTGATCGGCGCAGGCGTCATCGGGTTGGAGTTGGGGTCGGTCTATGCCCGGCTTGGAACCGCCGTGACGGTTGTGGAGTATATGGAGACGATCACCCCCGGTCTGGACGCCGAAATCGGCAGGACTTTTCAGAAACTGCTGACCAAACAAGGGCTCAAGTTCATCCTCGGGGCCGCCGTCCAAGGTGTCGAGATCGGCAAAACCGCCGCCAGGCTCGTCTACAAATCGAAAGGAGACGGCGGCGAAGCCGCGCTCGACGCCGATGTCGTGCTGGTTGCCACGGGGCGCAAGCCTTATGTCGATGGACTGGGGCTCGAAACTCTGGGGGTCGCAATATCCTCGGGGGGACAGATCGTCACCGATGGGCGCTGGTCCACCAATGTCGAGGGACTCTATGCCATAGGCGACGTCACCGCCGGGCCTATGCTGGCCCACAAGGCCGAGGACGAGGGCATGGCCGTTGCGGAAATATTGGCGGGCAAGGCCGGGCACGTCGATTACGACGTGATCCCCAGTGTCGTCTACACCCATCCCGAGATTGCCAGTGTCGGCAAAACCGAGGAGCAGTTGAAGGAAGAAAGCCGCGCCTATAAAGTGGGCAGGTTTTCGTTCATGGGCAACGGTCGCGCGAAAGCCAACCTGTCCACGGACGGTTTCGTGAAAATTCTTGCGGATGAGAAAACCGACCGTATCCTCGGCGCCCATATCATCGGTCCAATGGCAGGTGACTTGATCCACGAGATCTGCGTGGCGATGGGGTTCGGTGCGGCGGCACAGGACCTGGCGCTGACCTGTCATGCGCATCCGACGTATTCCGAGGCCGTGCGTGAAGCGGCGCTCGCCTGCGGTGACGGACCCATTCATTCCTGATTTCAGGGATATGCGCGTTTTGCGCATGGCGGTCGGCCAGACCGTAATCGTGACGTATTGCGCTTTCGGGGTCTGTCGCCTTTCACGCCATATCGTTAGGGCTGGCGCTCCTCGGTCCCCGATATCGGCCGCCGCCTGTCGGATTGCCTGACATCCACGGCGGAAACCGGTTCCAGTCTGCCATCCGGCGCGGACGGGTTGACCTCTGCCCGCTCTGCCCCGGTAATGTGGATAGGCGCCGCATCCGTGGTCAGCCGTCTTGGATCGTGAACCGGAAGCCGTGGGTGGGGTGAATGACAACCACGGCAGCCATCAGCCAACGGTTTCACGGGAAAGTGTTCGATACAGGCCGGCATTTTAGGGGATCGAATAGTTCATGTCTGTAAGGTTCCCCCTCTCCGTCGCGCCGGATTGGAAATGCCGCTGGTTTTGCAAGGCGGGACCATCGCCGAAAGCGCCGAGGGCAGCGCAGCCTGACAGGGCGGAGACCTCCGATATCGTAGCCCTGGCTGGCTGCGCGGGGCTCTTCGCCCTTGCAATCCGCGCGGGCGTTCCAGCCGGTGTGTCGGCGTCCGGTCCTGCGATAACCGTTGCGGTCGCTTGCGGGTCGCATCGCAGGGGCGGCGGCCTTGTCGCCGGATCGACGCGGCGCCGTCGGTCCGGTACCGCCTCAACAGCCGGAACACCTGCCTCGTGGCGCGGATGCCGCCCGATCGTCATCCACGGGGCGTGAAGTCCGCCCGCGCTTCGGTCCGAAGCAAGTGGGGAAGGGTTTCGGTCACGGCCTTCGACATGTGTCAGCCCACCAGCATCCTCAATCCCTGCGTGACGTCGGCGCGCATGGCCAGCCGCAGCCCCGGCTCATCGCCGGCCTTCAGGGCCGCAATGATCAGACGGTGGTTGTAAGGGGCGGCCGTTCGCTGCAGCCTGCCGTACAGTTTACGCATCGTCGGCCCCAGTTGCAGCCACACCGTCTCCGCCATCGCCAGCATTGCGGGCGCCTGGGCGCGCAGATACAAGACGCGATGAAAATCCAGATTGGTGCGGATGTATCCGATGGCGTCTTCCTTTACGATGCTTTCGGCGATCGACGTCTGGATTGCCTGCATGCGCTCGATCAATGCGATATGCGCCCGTGGCAGGGCGCGCGCCGCCAATTCCGGCTCCAGCAGGGTCCGCAGCGCCGCAAGCTCCTCGATCCGATCATTGCCCAGATAGGGTGTCGATACCCGCCCCGAGGTCGAAAGGGTCAACGCCCCTTCGGCCGTCAATCTGCGCACGGCTTCTCGCGCCGGTGTCATGCTGACTCCGAACTCGGCGGCCAGACCGCGCAAGGTCAATGCGTGACCGGGCGTCAGTTCACCGTGCATGATTCGCGCGCGCAAACCGCGGTAGAGCCGTTCGTGGGCGGCCTGAACCGTGCCGTCAGGGGTACGCGACTGGATCAACATGAATCGAGACTGCGATCCGAGGGTCGTTCGGTCAACCGAAACCGCCATCGATGCAGTTCTGTCCCGTTGTGCCGCAACCAGGCCCGGGGTTGTTCATACTCCGGGCAAAGCTTGCGCACGGTCGCCCAGAAGCGCGGCGAATGATCCATATGCGCCAGATGCGAGACCTCGTGTGCGGTCACGTAATCCAATACCACGGGCGGGGCCATGATCAGGCGCCAGGAATACATCAAATCCCCCTTGACCGTGCAGGACCCCCAGCGTGATCGCGTATCGCGCAGCGTGATCCGTCCATAGGACCGGCCCAGCGCCGCTGCATGCCTGTCCGAGGCTTCGGCCAACCGGTCACGCGCGCGCGTTTTCAGGAAACCCTCCACCTGTCGGGCGGGCGATCCTTTGCCGGGCGGCACCTGCAATGTGCCGGCTTCGAGAATCACTCGGCGACCTTTTGCCGGAAGAATGACGCATGCGACGCCTTCGATGGGCAGTACCGATGTGAAATCGGGGATTTCCGCCGGGACCTGGCGGGCAAGATGCCGCCTCAGCCAAGCTGCCTTGGAGCGTGCGAATGTCTCGGCGTCGCATCGTTTCACGCCCTTTGGCACGGTCAACGTCACGCGTCCGTCCAGACGCGACACGCGCA
Organism: Pseudomonadota bacterium; assembly: GCA_039195495.1. Taxonomy (GTDB): domain Bacteria; phylum Pseudomonadota; class Alphaproteobacteria; order Rhodobacterales; family Rhodobacteraceae; genus JBCCVK01. The sequence goes on along the minus strand of JBCCVK010000060.1, from coordinate 3,231 downwards.
GACTCAGCCGTCTTGCGCGAACGGAGCTGCGAATTTCCACGATGACCGGCGGTGTGCCCGGCAGAAAAATCTTGTCGCTCAAGGGCAATCTCCCTTCGCAATCGCCTCTTGGTACTCTGGTGGGACGACCGGATCAAACGGCGGACGAAAGCCTTTGACACCATCTCCGCAGTGTGGCAGGTGACGCTGAATTCCGTGAAATTCAAGACGATAAGAGGATCGAAATGCCCAAACAGGAATGGGGCGTCAAACGCGTCTGTCCAACGACAGGCAGGCGGTTTTACGATCTCAACAAGGATCCGATCATCAGCCCCTACACCGGTGAGGTTGTCGCATTGGATACCGGCACCAACAGATCGCGGGTGATGGTCGCCGACAAGGCAGAGGTGAAAACCACTGCCGGTGATGACGATGATAACGCGCTGCTGGTCGAGGATGACGCCGATGTTCTCGACGATTCGGACGGCGCCGATGTCGAATTGGACGATGACGTTCTGGACGAGGACGAGGATGACACCGTCTCCCTCGACGATCTGGCGGACGTTCCCGCAGAGGATGAAGACTAGGCCGGGGACCGCGGATTTTTTCGCTTGCGTGAACCACGTCCCTCGCCTAGCTACTGGAACCTAGGCGATCAGCCTTACCTGCATGGGGCCATAGCTCAGCTGGGAGAGCGCTTGCATGGCATGCAAGAGGTCAGGGGTTCGAACCCCCTTGGCTCCACCAATCCATCTGAATACCCGAATTTCAAAAGGGTTGGGGGTATTGATCGCCGTCGATCAAGCCCGGACGGACTGTCATGCTGTTTGGCGCGGGCGATCACTATCTTGACCACAAGGAATTGGGTGGGAACGGGATCCCATGACCACTGCGGATTCGACAATCATCATCGGCCTTGGGTCACCCGTCATCGCGCTTGGCGGGGTCGTTTGGAATGTCTGATCCCACGTCATTTATCTGAAGCCCGGCTCGAAGCCCTGCCTTTCTCGGTCCGAGGGAAAGGGGATTGGCGGCACGGCCCCTGTAAGAGCTGCCCTCTTGATCTTAGTTCCGACGGCCCCTTCGGCGGCGGGTTCCCCAAGACACTTCTGTATCGGCGCGCGGTTTTCCGTGGACTCTCCATTCAATAAGGGCTGGTTCGGGGATCCCATTGGTCGTAAGCCGCTTGTGGATATCGGGTTCTTGGACATCATTGGGCGCCAAGACGACACGCCGCGAAGCTCCGCGGAGACGTAGCGGAAAGGGGTGTAAGTGGCGGTGACATCGAAACTCTTGCAAGACGACACGAAGCTTGCCGTCGCCACTTTGGGCAAGTCGTTGATTCTATGAGGGTCTGCTTTCAGGGCTTCGATGGGTGTTTGGCGCTTGTGATCGAGGCCGTCCGTCCGTGCCAGCCGCGACGCCAAACTGGTGGAGAGGATCGACGCTGCCGAGCAGCTTCACCATTGCCGCCGTTGGTAGGTCGCGGGGCCTTTGCGGGCGTCGGTCGGCGGCTCTGTTGCGTGGTCTATCGCGCGTCCGATAAAGTGTGGAAATCCCAACCGGATGGAGGGCGACATGATCACGACGGCGCGGCTCCTTCTTCGACGCGCGCGGATGGACGATCTGGCGGATCTGCACCGGGTCTTCTCGCATCCGGTGGCAATGCGATACTGGGACTGCCTGCCGCATGAGGAGATCGAACAGACAGAGCGGTTGTTGACGGCAATGGTCGCCTCTTCGCCGAGCGACAGCGACGATTTCGTCGTTGAGCACGAGGGCCGGGCAATCGGCAAGGCGGGCTGCTGGCGCCTCGGAGAAATAGGCTTCATCCTGCATCCCGGCCATTGGGGCAAGGGCCTGGCCCATGAGGCCCTGAGCGCGGCCATACCCCACATCTTCGAAAGCTTGCCGATCGACCGGTTGCAGGCGGATGTCGATCCAAGGAACAGCGCGTCCCTCGGGCTTCTCTCGCGGCTTGGGTTCTGCGAAATGGGCCGCGCCACCCGAACGTTTCTCGTGGGGAACGAATGGTGCGACAGCGTCTTTCTTGAATTGCCGCGCCCGTCCCAGGGCGGAATCCTGTCAGATTGAAACGTTTGAGTTGCCCGTTGGGCCGCTGATATGAACCATTGAATGGCCGATATCGTGCTTTTCACGAACGCGCTTCGCCACCGCGACGAAAGTTCTTTTTCCGCGGATCGTGCTGAAGCGCTCATTGATCGGCGGCGTGGTTTCGGGCCGTGAGCGCGAGGTCGCATTGCAGCGATCCAAACCCCCGGCGCCGACAATTTGACAGCGATACGCCCTGGGGGCTCGGGTTGTGCGGCCCGAACGGCGCCAGGGACGTTCGCTTCGGGTGTGCGCGGTTCCGGCGCACTTCTCCTTGCCGCCATTGCTCAAAATCTCAGAAAGCTCGCGGAGCTGTGTCCGAAGACTATCCGAACGGAGGTCGTGGCGTGATCTGCCCCTTATATCGCCCTTTCCCAGCATGTCCTGGCAGAGGTTTCCACCCCTTGCGGCAACGTCTGCGGCGACGGCATTCCTTTTGCGCGGATCCGATATGTATCGACAGGAGCAAGCCGTTCTCTCGACCGGTATCGCGGCTTCCCCAAGGTTATGTCGGTTCTACGACGAAGAGGCTTCCGGTATCGCGCTCCAGGGAAAGCGTTACAAAAGAAGTCAGGAATTTGCATATCTGTAACTTTTCGCTTTACACGGACCATGAGAATCAATAAACCGACCGTACGGTTGATTTAAAGGCGCGAAGCGATCACGCGGGATATGTGCCCGCATGTGCCGTAGACGATGGCGCGGCGGCTTTGCGGATGGTCTGCGAAAAACGTGCGGCATGGCGCCTTTCGCGTGTATAATTGCCATGTCAGGTGATGAAGGGCCCGGCTTCTGCGGCCGAAAGCCTCCGGCATGCGCAGGGCCGAGCATCGAACGGATTTGAGGAGGGCCGTCCATGTATGCGCAAATGGTGAAATCGACGGGGGCCGCCGTTAAAACCCTGGACGAGATGAGCCCGCGGGAGCGGGCCTTTCAGGAGCGCATCGATGCGGGCGAAAAGATCGAGCCCAAGGATTGGATGCCCGAGGGCTATCGCCAGAACCTGATCCGCCAGATCGGCCAGCATGCCCATTCGGAGATCGTCGGTCAACTCCCCGAGGGTAACTGGATCACCCGTGCACCTACGCTGGAGCGCAAGGCGATCCTTCTGGCCAAGGTGCAGGATGAGGCGGGCCATGG
>JBCCVK010000059.1:0-9871 GCA_039195495.1 Pseudomonadota bacterium | reverse complement strand
GAATTGATACCGTCGGCCCGTGTCGGTTTCGTCGGCCTTTATCGGGATGAGAAGACGTTGCAGCCGGTTCAGTATTACTTCAAGGTCCCCGAAGCGCTGGAGGATCGCATGGTCATCGCGGTCGACCCGATGCTGGCGACGGGCAACTCCTCGGTCGCCGCGGTCGATCTGCTCAAAAAATCCGGAGCGACCAACATTCGGTTTCTGTGTCTTCTCGCCGCCCCGGAAGGCATCGCGAGGATGCGATCGGCACATCCCGATGTGCCGATCGTATCAGCCGCGGTGGACGAGCGTTTGGATGAGAACGGATACATCGTTCCCGGTCTGGGGGATGCCGGGGATCGTATGTTCGGCACGAAATAGCCCTCTTTGTTCCATTTGGGTGTTTCGTTCGCTTTTATGCCGATTTGCGCGTTTGGACGGGTGACGGCCCGGGCGCCGGGATACCTGCTTGGGAGAGGGGAAGAGCGTGTTCCGCCGGCGCGCCGATGCGCGGTCTGAGACGGACCGGACGCGCGCGCCAGAGCCGATCCAGACCCCGGCCCGACCATCGCGGGTGCGGGATGGCTATCCCCCAGCCGCTTCGGGCGGGGCGGATACCGTGCGCACCCCCGCGCGGCGGAACCTCTCAAGTTCGCGATGCGGGTCGAGACTGTCCTTGCGATAGGCGTCGAAATAAACGTTCACGTTGAACAGACGCTCAAGCAGTCGACCGTTGTTCCTGCGGCGAAATTCCAGATCATCGGCAGCCAGAGCGGCGCGGATGTCCGAATCTATCCCGTAACGCGACGCGTAGGTGAAAACACCCCGGTCCCCTTTCGGGATACCGGTGCGGCGCAGGGCGCTCGGATTACCGCCGAGCGCGGCGACCGCATCGCCGAAGGGATTGGCATCCACCCGATTGGCCGTTCCGGGCGTGGGTTGTGGCAGTGCGGCCAGATCCTTGGGCAGTTCGATCGGTTTATTGGGCAAGATGGCGAACTCGTCCGGCGTATTGTCGCTGTTGCGCAAGTTCAAGAGCTGCGGCTGACGGTCGCCGCATGCCGATACCACGATGGCACCGGCCAAAACCGCCGCAATTCCGAATCTTGCCTTGACCATCGCGATCTCCTCGTCCGTTCTGCTTCGGATGTAGCCGGTTTTCGCATGCGCGTCACGGGGTCTTGTCATCGACGGGCAGGACCAGGAGCGCGATCGCTCCGGCGAAGATGAAAATGTCGGCCACGTTGAACGTGTAGGGATTTTGTATTCCGCAACAGGATACGTTGAGAAAATCGGCCACGGCACCATAAAGCACGCGGTCCAGCGCGTTGCCCAGCGCGCCGCCGATGATGAGGCCCGCGGCAAGATACTGGGTCCGGCGGTTGAACGATCGTCGCGCCCACCAGATCAGCCAGCCCGAGACGATGACCGCGATCAGGATCAATACCCAACGCATCATGTCGGGAGCCGTGCCCAAAAGGCCGAAATTGACCCCCCTGTTCCAGCCCATGCGCAAGTTGAGAAAGGGTGGCCACACATCGATGGACTGGTATCTTATCAACGCCAGGCCGAAGACCACGCCAAGCTTCGAGAGTTGGTCGACGGCGAATGCCAGAAACGCGGTTGCGTAAAGCAGATGCATGGGATCAGTGCAGGAAGTGCCGCATGGTCGTAAAGACCATGGCCAGTTCCGCCGCGTCGGCCGCCGCGATCACGTCATCGTCGCGTATCGATCCCCCGGGCTGAATCACGCAGGTCACACCGGCCTCGGCGATGGTTCGGACGTTGTCGGGGAAGGGAAAGAATCCATCCGAGGCCACGACCGAGCCGCGTGTCGACGAGGTGGTGGGACCCAGGGTTTCGGACATATCCCGCGCCTTGCGGACGGCGATGCGGGTACTGGCGATGCGGCTTGTCTGTCCTGCGCCGATGCCGATCGTGATGCCGTCCTTGGCGCAGACAACGGCATTCGATTTGACATGTTTCGCAACCTTCCAGGCGAAAAGCGCATCGGCAAGCTCGGCATCGGTCGGCGGGCGTTTGGTCACGACCTCGAGATCCGCCACGTCGACGCATCCGTTGTCCCTGTCTTGCACCAGCAGCCCGCCCGCGATCTGCCGTATCGTCAGCATATCGGCGCGCGGATCGGGCAATCCCCCCGTCGTCAACAGACGCAGGTTCCTTTGCCTGGCAAAAACGCTTTTCGCATCCTCATCCGCCTTCGGAGCGATCACCACTTCGGTGAAATGCTCGACGATCTTTCCAGCCGTGATCCCGTCCAGCGTCTGGTTCAGCGCGACGATGCCGCCGAAGGCCGAGCTGCGGTCGCAATCGAAGGCTTTTTCATAGGCTTCGGCCAATGTCGCGCCACGCGCCACCCCGCAAGGGGTGGCGTGTTTGACGATCGCGCAGACCGGGCCGTCGGCTGGATCGAACTCGGCCACCAATTCGAAAGCGGTGTCGGTGTCGTTGAGATTGTTGTAGGACAGTGCCCTGCCTTGATGTTGCCGCGCGCTGCCCGCGCCGGGTCGCCCGGAGCCATCGGCATGAAAGGCCGCCCGCTGATGCGGGTTCTCACCATAGCGCAAGGTCCGGGACGGCATGCCGGCCCCCACGGTCCAGCGGCGCGGCGGCGGGGCCTCTTCCAGCATCGCGGCCATCCACGACGACACCGCCGCATCGTAAGCCGCGGTCCGGGCATAGGCCGTCTGTGCCAATCGCCGCCGGAAACCGAGCGAGCTCGCGCCATCATTGGCGCGAAGCTCGTCCAGGAGCGGCGCGTAATCCCGGACATCCACGACGACGCCGACGAATTCGTGATTCTTGGCCGCCGCGCGAATCATCGCCGGACCGCCGATATCGATTTGGTCGATACAGGCATCACGCTGCGCTCCGACGGCCACGGCGGCCTCGAAAGGGTAGAGATTGACGATCAGCAGATCGATCGCGCCGATGCCATACGCATCCATCGCCGCGACATGATCATCGTCGTCACGCAAGGCCAGCAAACCGCCATGCACCAGCGGGTGCAGGGTCTTCAACCGGCCATTCATGATTTCCGGAAAACCCGTGATCTCGCAGACGTCCCTTACCTTCACGCCCGCGGCACGGATGGTACGGGCACTGCCGCCCGTCGAGATCAATTCCACCCCCCGCGCGGACAGCGCTGCGGCCAGGTCGATCAATCCGGTCTTGTCGGAAACGGACAGGAGCGCACGACGAACGGGAACGAGATCGGGCATGTCTTAAGGAATCCTCCGAAGATGGCGTTCAGGTCGACATCGGTTGCGTGCGCTCAAGGTCGCGGATGTTCGAAGGCGTATCCTGCGCCTTGGCCAAGGTCCAGCCGACCTGCATCGCGTAATCGACGACCGAAGCCGACAAAACGATCTGTTTCGTCGCGCGCGGCTTCAGACGCCCCCGTTCCAGATAGACACTGCCGCTCAGCGTCAATTGCGCTGCGTTGCCTTTCTGGCGGAAAACCCAGATTTCGCCGCTTTTCAGGGCGAGACTGACCGCGGTGCCGCCCAGATCCAGCTTCGCCTCGACATCGGGATGGATGTGGAAGCGGATATGGAATGGAATTCCCTGGATCGACACGCGGTTCACATACATCTCGAACCGCCGTCGGCCGACATCGGACAAGGCGCCAAGCGTCTCTTGACCGAGAAGCTCACGACCCTCTCGATCCAGGTCGAGACGGCGTACATGGGTCAGGCCGTGCGTTCCGACATAACCGTTATGTCCGAGAAGAAGGGATTGACCGTCCTCGCCCTGCGCGTGCTGGACCCGCACGTCAGTGGGTCGGTCGAGCAGCAATTCGCGTTCGATCCCGCGGATCAGGCGCTTGGGGCCAAGGCGAGAACTCGAATAGCCTTCCACGCCGAGGGTCGAATGCAGCGGCGTGGCGCGGCCTGCCTGCCGCCAGTCCTCGCCAAAAGACGTGCCCGAGCCGCAATTGACGATCACCGGCCGCCGTCCCGAAGTCAGTTCCAACGCCAATGTACTCGCGTGACCGTTGAAGGACGCCTCGGCCGTCGGGGGCGCAGCGGCGTCGACGATGATCGAAGTGCGGCCCGCGGACATGCGCGCATACCCCATGGCCAATCCGGTATTCGACATCGCCCGTACGCCGGCCGCGGCCAGCGCTCGGTCCAGACGTCCTTCTTGTCCGCGCCCGCCGCCGTGAAACCGCGCCAGCCCGCCATCGGCATGGCGCAAGGCCCGCAAAGTCGGTGCGATACGCTCGATGGCCAGAAGATGGTCGCGCGCGGCCATGCGACCCGCCTCGCTGAGGCTGGCGGCGGCCCAGGTCAAAAGGGTGAAGACTTCGAGCAGTTCTTCGGGGTTTCGCGTGGGAATGCCGCCCTCGGCATCGATTTGCCCGGTGCATTCGATGGAAAGGGCACGTATCGCGGGATGCACGTGCCGTTCCATCCCCTCCAGCGCCATGCCGGCATAAATCAGGCCGGTCAAGGCCTCGAACCGGGCCAGACCCGGCGACGCGGAATGCCAGCGCTTGCTGAGAAAGATCGTCTGCTGCGCCAGCGAACTGAAATAAGCCTCACTCAGCTTCCCGCCCTGACCACTCAGCAAAAGCGGTGCATGGTTGATCCACCGGATCAACCGGCGGGCGGTCAGGTCGGGTGTCCAGCCGGCTCCGCGGCCGCGTGCGAAACGCGCGATCCAGTCCGCCAGCCAGCGCTGGGCCATCTGGCGCGAGGGCGAATCGCCGACGGCGGCCAGATCGTCGAGCCAGGCAAAACCATGCAGCTCCTGCTCGAAGCCGAGCGTCGGCATTCGTATGGTCCAGATCGAAACCTCGGGTTGGCGTATCAAATGGCCCGCGAACATGAAGTTTCCAGCCATCAATTGGCGCCCGCGCGCGAAGCTGCCGATCGTGCGCGGTTCGGGCTGCGAGACGAAAGCCGTCGCCGGACGCGCAAAGGTGCTGAGCCGCGCATGGAGGCGATTCAGAAACCGGGCCTTCCGGCCCGACCAGCCTTCGGTCGAGACGGAGCCCGCGCTGGACGATGAAGACATGGGTGGCGCTGCCGCTCTTGTTCTATCGGATGAGTTTACCGGACAGTCCGAAGACTGTCACCGGACAAACGAGACCCGTGCGATATAGAAGCCGTCCAATCCGCCGATTTCCGACCAATAATCAGGACGCAGACGATAGCCGCCCTGCGAATCCCGCCATGATGGATCAAGACCCGGCGCGGTGGCGTCGTCGACGCGCAATCCAGGATGACGCTTCAGGGCGGCCTCGATCTGTTCCTCCCCCTCTTCGGGCAGAAGAGAGCAGGTGCAAAACACCAGCCGCCCATCGGGTTTCAGAAACGTCAGCGCCCTGTCCAGCATCCGCGATTGCAGATGGATGAGAGAATCCAGCTTCTTCAGGGTCTTGGCATGGCTCAGATCCGGATGACGGCGCAAGGTGCCGGTGGCCGAACAGGGCGTGTCCAGCAGGATCAGATCGAAAAGCGGGCCGTTGAACTGCAGGGCATCGCAGACGACGGTTTGAGCGGATAGGCCGGTGCGTGCCAGGTTCTCGTTCAGGCGGGTCAGACGGCCGGCGGAGATATCCACCGCCGTGACAGCCGCCCCGGCCGCCGCCAGTTGCAATGTCTTGCCGCCCGGAGCGGCGCAGAGGTCGAGCGCGGTTTCACCGGGTCGGGGATCGAGCAGCATCACGGGAAAGGCGGCGGCGGCATCCTGCACCCACCAATCGCCGGTCTCGTAGCCGGGAAGGGCGCTGATCCGACCCGGATCGGTCAAGCGCAGGCTTCCGTTGGCCAGAGCCCGGCTCTTCAGGCCATCGGCCGATATGTCGGGCTTCAAGGTCAGATCGACCGGGGGGATCCGCGCCTGCCCGCGCTCCATCGCCGCCACGGCATTCGCGCCATAGACGGTGACGAGACGCGCGCGCAGTCCGGCGGAAATGCGCGAAGGGGGCAGGGCCCGCCATTTTTCGGGGGCGGTGTCCGCGAGCGCGCGCAAAACGGCGTTGACGAAACCGGAGAACTTTCCGGAACGGCCCCTCTGCCGCGCGAGCGTTACGGCGCCGTCCACGACGCCATGGCGGGCAGCGCGGTCCACGCAGAGCTCGACGACGGCGAGCCTTAGAACGTTCATCACCGGAAGCGGTGGCCACTTGCGCAAACGTTCCGACAGCAGCGTGTCGCAACGATCGAGATGGCGCAGGACCGTGGTCGCCAATCGCTGCGCGCGCGCGCGATCGGCCGGTGCCAGCGCACTCAATTCAGCCAGAGCGTCGAACAGCGTCCGTCCCTCTTGCAGCACTTGATCCAGCAGACGGACCGCAGCCTCGCGGGCCACCCCGGGCTTGCCCATTCCCGCGCGTCCTTGTTTCGTGGTTCCGGCGAAATATATGAAGGCGCGCAGCATAACAAGGTGTGGCGATGCGCGGAACTGAAACGCGGGACGATCTGCCCGAGGCTGCCAAACGGGCTCTTGCGGAGGCCGAGGCGCGCCGCAAAGCGGCCAAGGAACCGGCTCCGCCGCCCGAACTGGGCGGCCGTGCCGGGCCGGAACCGGTACGCTACGGCGATTGGGAGAAGAAGGGCATCGCCGTCGATTTCTGAAGCTATTTGAGCTTCAAGTCGGCATACATGCCCGCCCCCCTGTCCGAAATGAAGCGGATCGTGCGCCCATTCAGCTTAACCCGCTGACAATTATACCCCAAGCCGCGCTCACCCCAATAGAGGTCCCGGCAGAAGAAACCGCCTTTCCACGCCCATCCCCCACTGACGGGACGGCCAAAGGCGCGGCCATCGATCTGCCCCTCCGTCGAGACGTTCAACGTGATGCCGAAGCGGGTCAACGTCTTTCCCCGCACCGCCTTCACGAATTCCGCCTTCTTGTCGATCGTGCGGAAATCCTGGGCAATGGCGGGCGCGGAAAGCGCGAATGCCAGGACGGCGAAAAATGTCAAATGCGGTGCCATCTGCGCAAATACCGGTATGTTTCAAGCTTGCGGTTCCTTTACGCGGACCGAAGCCGGGCGGATCATTCAAGCCCCAGCACATCGATCATATCGTAAAGTCCGGGGTCCTTGTCTTGGCCCCAAAGGGCGGCTTTCAGCGCGCCACGGGCGAAAATTCGCCGATCGGTGGCCAAATGACGCAATACGACGCGCTCGCCATCGGCGGCAAAGATGACGTCATGCTCTCCGACCATGTCGCCGCCTCGGATCGCCGAGAACCCGATACGGCCGCGATCGCGCGGGCCGGTGATCCCGTCGCGGCCCCTGTCGGCGACGAGGTCAAGCCCCACCCCTCTGCCATTGGCTGCCGCCCTTCCCAGCATCAGCGCCGTCCCCGATGGCGCGTCGATCTTGTGACGGTGATGGGCTTCGACCACCTCGATGTCGAAATCATCGTCCAATGCCTCGGCCGCCCTGCGGACCAGCTGCGCCAGCAAGGTCACGCCGAGAGACATGTTGTCCGCCTTTACGACGACCGCATGGCGGGCGGCGGCCTTGATCCCGGTCATGTCGTCAGCCGTCAGACCGGTGGTGCCGATTACATGCACCACCCGGGCCTGCGCGGCCAGCGCCGCGAATTCCATGGTGGCGGCGGGCGACGTGAAATCGATGACGGCCCGGGCCTTGGCGAATGCTTCGAGCGGGTCATCGGTGACGGTCACACCCAGCGAGGTGCCCGTCGCCTTCACGCCGGCGTCCTGACCGATCCAATCGTGCCCCGAGCGTTCGAGCGCGCCGACGAGTCTGGTCCGCTCCGACCCGATCAGCGAACGGATCAGGGTCCGCCCCATGCGGCCCGCCGTTCCTGTCACCACGATCCCCGTCGCTTCCATCATGCGCGGCCTCCTTATCAACGCCCGCATCCTTTAACCGCAAGCGGTGGATCGGGCAAAGCCCCGTTGCGCGAACGCTTGAACGATTCTATGTGCCATTCATGGCAAAGAACCGATTTCACACAAGCGGCGGCCCCTCGCAGCGGCAATTGCGCGTCGGTGAGCTGATACGCCGCACGCTTTCAGAACTGCTGACACGCGGCGAGGTGCGCGACCCCGACCTGAACCGGATGTCGATCACCGTGAGCGAAGTGCGCACCTCCCCCGATCTCAGGCAGGCGACGGCATTCGTGCTGCCCTTGGGCGGTCAGGGCAAGCAAGAGGCCCTGGCGGGTCTGCGCAGGAACAAGGCCGAATTGCGGCGGCTGATCTCCAAGAATCTGACGCTGAAATTTGCCCCTGACTTGAAATTCCTGATCGACGAAAGCTTTGACCGGCTGGATGAGACCCGGCGCCTGCTGTCGGAGGACAGGGTGCGGCGGGACGTGGAGCGCGATTGATGCGCGGGCTGCTGCTGGCTTGGCTGCTGTTGTTTCCCGGACCCGCGGCTGCGGTCGCCTGTGATCGGGCCCTTTTCGAAGGCGTCGGCTTCATCTTTTGCGACGTCGACGCGACGAATGCCGAGATACGTCTGTGGCTGCGCGCCCCGGATGGAAGTCTTTATGGCCATTTTCACAATATCGAAGCATCTCTCCCTGATGGGCAGCGGCTGGTCTTTGCCATGAATGCGGGCATGTTTCATGGCGACCGGCGGCCGGTCGGGCATTACGTCGAAGACGGGCAAGAGCGGACACGGGTGATCACCGGCGGAAGTCCGGGCAATTTCGGCCTGCTGCCGAACGGCATCTTTTGCATTCGAGAGACCCGGGCGGACGTGATCGAGACGCAGGCGTATCAGCGGCGGCGGCCCGAATGCCGATACGCGACCCAATCCGGACCTATGCTGGTGACCGACGGGACGTTGCATCCGCGTTTCATTCCCGGGAGCGAGTCACGGTTCATCCGCAATGGCGTCGGAACCAGTGCGGATGGGAAACGGGCGGTTTTCGTGATCTCGAACGCGCGGGTAAACTTCGATACGTTCGGTCGGTTTTTTCGTGACGCCTTGGGACTTCCCAATGCGCTTTATTTCGATGGCAGGGTCAGTCGGCTGCATGCGTTTGCCCTGGATAGATCCGACATCGGCCTTGCGCTGGGGCCGATCGTGGGCGTCATCGCACCGGTGGATTGATGGCCGCCATGGCGATCGGTTTCTGACGGACGGGGGCAAAAAGATGGGACGCATACGCAAGGGGCGTAATGTCTCCGGTTGGCTGGTGATTGATAAACCCGCAGGCATGACCTCGAACGCGGTGGTCAACGAGGTGCGCCGGGCGATGAATGCCAGGAAGGCAGGCCATGCCGGCACGCTCGATCCCCAAGCCACGGGGGTCCTGGCGGTGGCGTTGGGGGAAGCGACGAAAACGGCGCCCTATGTGACCGATGCGCTGAAAGCCTATGAGTTCACGATACGGCTGGGACAGGCCAGAAGCACCGACGACGCCGAGGGCGAGGTGATCGCGGAGAGTGACTTTCGACCGACGGACGATGCGCTCCGCAGCGCCCTGCCGGCCTTTGAAGGGGAAATCATGCAGGTGCCGCCCAAGTTTTCGGCCATTAAGATCGGGGGGCGCCGCGCCTATGAACTGGCCCGTAAGGGGGAGCTTCTCAAGATCGCGGCCCGCCCCCTGTGGGTGAAGGAATTGCAGATGCTTGTCCGACCCGATCCGGACCATGTCGTTTTGCGCCTGATATGCGGCAAAGGCGGATATGTGCGCGCGGTCGCGCGCGATCTCGGCGCCGCGTTGGGGTGTCATGGGCACGTATGTGCATTGCGGAGAATCTGGTCGGGTCCCTTCAGAGCCGAGGATGGATTGTCGATGCGTCGGATTAGGATGCTGGCCAGAACGCGCGCGCTGGATTCGTCTCTAAAACCGCTGGAACTGGGATTGGCCGCCTTGCCCGAACTGCACACCACGGCCGAAGGCGCGGCGCGGCTGCGCAACGG
>JBCCVK010000058.1:0-9983 GCA_039195495.1 Pseudomonadota bacterium | reverse complement strand
TGCGTCCAAACCGCTTGCGGGAACCGGCCGCACCGACGCTCGATATCGACAAAGGTGCGATAACGGCCCTCCTCGTGCAAACGGCTCAGTGCGACGTCGATGGCGGCCTGGTAATCCACGGTCAAGCTCCGTTCTTACATGTCCGGCGTGAGTTTATGACTTCTCGCATCGAAGACCACGGCACAAAACGCCACGTCAATCCTGAATCACCACCGTGCAATCGACGGCGCCCCCGGCGTTGCAATCCGCAACCGCCCGTTTGCCGGCATCGGCGCCCTTCACGGCCGCCCAATTGCCGGTGGCCTGCGAAACGGCAAACGCCCGCGGCCCCGTTCCACGACGGAATTTCCGGAACGCGTCGGTGGCATCGACATTCAGTTGAACCGCACGCGGCCCATCCCAGCCCCTGGGCACCACCTGGGCCACGATTTCACACCTGGCCGATCCCGATTTGCGCCGTCTGTTGCAGCCTTCGAGAGCCACGGAGCGGGCGGGGTCGAGCGCATGGTAATTCGCGGCCGCCACCAAAGCATCGGACATCAACCCCTCGTCGGGCGCAGCCGCCACGACCGCATAGTATTTCTGAGCGCCCGCCACCTTCCGCAAAATCTCGACGTCGTCGCTGGAAAGATACGGCTTCGCGAACACGATCACATCCGCGCCCTTGGATTTGAACAACAGGCCGCGCGCGGCTTTGCTGCCTATCGGTTCCGCTTGCGCACCCCCGGCGAGCAGCGCCACCGCCACTGCCATCACCCCGTGCTTCATCATGGCTATCCCCCGCTGCCGCTGCGCCATCCGATCCCGTTTACGCCGACATCGGGGATGGCGCAATATCCCTGGGCAAAGTTCCCGGCGACGACATAACAGACCATGCGACGGGCACCGGGACGGCAACCGCGCTGAATGCGCGGGCGGGCTTGCCTTGGGCTCTTGATCCGCCGCGCGCCGGGCCATGATGGCGCGGCGCGCGTTTCCATCATGTAAAAACATTGGAAAAGAGGATTTTAGGCGGCAATGTGAATGTCAAATCTAAGCGGGGACAAAGCGACAAAGATCGGCCGCCTTCCCAAAGACCACCGCCGATGCGAACATGTCGACATCCCGGCGCATGGGGCGTCGGCACGGCCAAGGGACACGACATGCCCTTGCTATTCCATCGCCTCGAGCTGGTCGATGAAACCGCCGAGCATCGACAGACCCTTGTCCCAAAAAGCCGGATCGGAAGCGTCCAGCCCGAAGGGCGCCAACAATGCCTTGTGATGCTTCGCCCCCCCCGCCTCGAGCATTTCAAAATACTTGGCCTGAAAGTCACCGTCCCCTTCCTCGTAAACGGCGTAAAGCGCGTTCACCAGGCCGGCGCCGAAGGCATAGGCGTAAACGTAAAAGGGCGCGTGCACGAAATGGGGGATATAGGCCCAGAAGGTTTCATATCCTTTCATGAAGTTGAAAGCGGGGCCGAGACTTTCGACCTGCACATCCATCCAAAGCGCGTTGAGATCGTCGGGCGTCAGTTCACCCTGGCGCCGTGCCTCGTGCAGACGGCATTCGAAATCGTAAAAGGCGATTTGCCGCACGACGGTGTCGAGCATGTCCTCGACCTTACCCGCAAGCAAACCTCTGCGCTCGTCCTCGGTGGCGGTCTCCAAAAGCCTGCGAAACGTCAGCATCTCTCCGAAGACACTCGCCGTTTCCGAGAGCGTCAATGGGGTTGCACTCAACAATTCACCCTGGGCCGACGACAACACCTGATGCACACCATGACCCAACTCGTGCGCCAGGGTCATCACGTCGCGCGGTTTGCCGAGATAATTCAGCATCACGTAAGGATGCACCGAACTGACCGTGGGATGGGCAAAGGCGCCCGGGGCCTTTCCGGGTTTCACCCCGGCGTCGATCCATCCCTTCGAGAAGAAGGGTCGGGCGATTTCGGCCATCCTGGGATCAAACGCGGCATAGGCCGACATCACGGTTTCCTGCGCCTGCTCCCAGCCGATGAGGGCCGGGGTCGCGGTGGGCAAAGGCGCGTTGCGATCCCAAATCTCGAGCCTGTCGAGGCCCAGCCATCCCGCCTTCAATGTATAATAGCGGTGCGACAGCCTGGGATAGGCAGCGACCACCGCATCGCGCAGGGCCTGCACGACCTCGGGTTCCACATGGTTGGACAGATGGCGGCTCATTTGAGGGGTCGGCAAGCCACGCCAACGGTCCTCGATCTCTTTTTCCTTGGCCAGAGTGTTGTGGATACGGGCGAAAAGCCTGATGTTCTTCGCAAGCGTCCTGGTCAACGCCTGCGCTCCCGCCCGGCGCCTATCGCGATCGGGATCGGACAAGAGATTCAAGGTGGCCTCGAGGTTCAATTCCTTTCCCGACACACCGAACGTCAACCCGGCGATGGTTTCATCGAACAGGCGGTTCCAAGCCGCGGCCCCCACGGTGGACTGATCGTGCCGAAATTTCTCCCGCTCGCCGGAAAGCTGATAAGGGCGCATCGCGCGCATCCGGTCCATCACCGGCTTGTAGCGGGCCAGTTCCGCGTCTTTCGACAAGAGAGCCGCCAAGGCGTCATCATCTATCCGATTGAACTCCAGACTGAAGAATACCAGCGACGTAGTCAGGGTGGTGATACGGTCCTGCATGTCGGCCATGAACTTGGCGCGGTCGGCATCCACCGTGTTCTGATAATGACGCAGCCCGGCGAAAGACATGATGCGGCCGGACACCTCGGCGATCTTCTCATAGCGCTGAATGCAGATCAGAAGAGTCGCCGCGCCGAGCGTGGCGAGTTTTCCCTCGTAATCCTCGACGAAACCGGCGGCGGCCCCTTCCAACCAAACAAGATCGTTTTCAAGCTCGGCGGCATCCGGCGCCTTGTAGAGATCGGAGAGATCCCATTCGGGCAGATCCGCGAACGGACTCGCGCCAGAAGCATCGTCGGTGCCGAAAATCGGCTGGGGAAAGGGGTGCATCGGATCTCCTCACGTCACTTGGGTCGGCTTCGACATAAAATGCAGATGGGAGGATGTTCAATGCGGGTTCATGGCGAAGCGCGATTTTTCCGGTCGGCGTCCCCTCTCCGACCGAAGAACCGCCATCCGGCCCCCGGCGATGAACGCTTGGGGCGGCCATGAGACACATGAGACAGCCGGTCGGGGGGAGATACCGACGGCCACAGCCCCGATCCGGCTGAGCGGACCTGGACAGCGGCCGCTCCCGCGCCGCCGACGAGAAACGAAACCGAAGCCACTATGCAAGATGCCGCGCCGGGGCAAACGAGGACGCGCGACCCAGACATCGCCGGCGGTGAAGCCGGTCCAGACCGGGCATTCGACCGGAGCCCGTGATGCCGCCACCCGCCGCAAGGGCAAGGAACCAGGACCGATCTTCGCTTGGTATGCGGGACGGAGCATGAGCAATCGGGCCGACCCGGCCACCCGATCGCCCGATCATCCATACTTCATCCCATGAAGAATCCGAACCACCTTGCGGTCTTACAAGAAATCCCGGTTACTTCGCTCCAATGCAATCAACCTCCACCCGGGCTCCGAGCACAAGGCCGCTTGCCGCAAAAGTAGCACGCGCGGGAAACTTACCATCCTCGAAATAATCGTCGTAGATTTCATTGAAAGCTCCCCATTCCTCCATGTCCGACAAGATCACGGTACATTTGACCAAATTCGAAAGCGTGTAACCGTGCGTCTCCAGAGACGTCTTGATGTTGTTCATGACCTGTTTGGATTCGCCTTCGATTCCACCTTCCGCCAGTTTCAGAGTGCCGGGCAGACTCCCAATCTGGCCGGAGAGAAACAGCATGTCGCCGGAAATCACCAATTCAGAAAACGGCAGATTGGTCGGCAGGATCTTACCCGAATTCAAATGTTTCAAATGATCGTCGGCCAAACCCGCACCCGCCGAAAAGGTGGTTAATAGGACTGCGATTACAAAGCCTTGCAGTGATTTCATTTCATTCTCCAATCATCATTCCCGAGCTTGTTATCATGGCCGATAATCTACGGTGGAGCCAGCTTGAGAAAGCTGGAGGCTTGCGCTCCCAAAACCGAGACCATCGCAGTCAAGCGTATATGATGTCGGCTTCATGGAACAAGCGTGGGCCATCCAGCGCTCCCGTCGAAACGAAAGCCGCATCTCATCCGTGAAAACCACCCAAGGCGTCGCCGTATTCGAGCCGGTCGCCGGCCGGAAGCGCCCGTCACCAAGAAGGCATGCGCCAAAAACCCTTCAGATTAGATCCCGCACCGTATCCACATCCCGCAACATATCCACCTTGGATATCGAGTGCCCGCCCAGTGTCGCGGTAGTATCCGTCAGCGTATACGCGGTCGACCAGCGGACCCCCTTGAACAGACCGCCTGGCACCGCGTTCGTCCGTTTCAGTCCGATCAGCCAGTACCCTCCGTCCGGCGCCGGGCCGAATACCGCTTGCGACGACCCGAGCGCCGCGAACGCGCGCCAGACATGACCACGGGTGATTCCGGGAATATCGCCCCCCACGATCACCACCGGACCGGGGGGCAGACTGCGGAAGATGCGGCCCATTCGATCACCGAGATCACCCGGCCCCTGCGGCCAGCGCGGCAGATGCGCAGGCCAGATATGCCCGCCCGCCCCCGCGGCATCGGGGGTGACCGCAAGCACCGTCCGCCATCTTGCATCCTGCACCCGGCGGATCAGCGATACGGACTGATGCCGAAACCACCATGCGGCATCCACCATGCCCAAATCGCGGCCCAAACGGGTCTTTACCCGGCCAGGCCGGGGTTCTTTCAGCATCAAGACCAGAAATCTACGCGAAGTACTTGCGTAAAATCGCACCATAAACCGCTTTCAGTTGCACGATCTGCTCAACCGGCACGCTCTCGTCCACTTGATGCATCGCATCGCCCACCAGTCCGAATTCCACGACGGGGCAATGATCCTTGACGAACCGCGCATCCGAGGTGCCGCCACTGGTGGACAATTGGGGCCGCAGCCCAGTCTGGGCCATTACCGCAGTCCTGATCAGATCACTCAATTCCCCCGGAGATGTCAGAAAGCTCTCACCTGAAATCCGCATGGTCATCTCGATCTCTACTCCGAATGCCGCCGCGACCTTGTCGGCCTCGGCCCGCAGCCATTCGGTCAGGCTTGCCGAGCTGTGCGCGTCATTGAATCGGATATTCACCGTCGCCCGGGTCTGCGCCGGGATCACGTTGTTGGCTGCATTGCCCGTGTCGACCGTGGTCACCGTCAGGGTCGATGGATCGAAATGCTCGGTGCCCTCGTCCAGCACATGGGGGACCAGTCCGTCCAAAAGCCTTATCAGAGCCGGAAGAGGGTTCAACGCCCGGTGCGGATAAGCCGAATGCCCCTGTCTGCCCGTCACCGTGAAAAAGGCGGTCATCGAGCCGCGCCGACCGATCTTCATCATCTCTCCCATCCGTTTCGGACAGGTCGGCTCGCCCACCAGGCAGACGCGCATCCTTTCGCCCGCAGCGTTCATCCAGTCCAGTAGCGCGGCGGTTCCATCCGCCGCTTCGCCTTCTTCGTCCCCGGTGATGGTCAGCACGATCGCCCCGTCGGGGGGCGTTGCGGTCACGAAATCGACCGCGGCGGCGGCAAAAGCGGCCACCCCCGATTTCATGTCCTGCGCACCGCGGCCGAACATAACGCCATCGATCAATTCGGCCGCGAACGGATCGCATCGCCACGCCGCGGGATCGCCGGCGGGAACGACATCGACGTGACCGTTGAACCCGAAGGTGCGCGGGTGCCCTTTCCTGCCCCAGCGGGCGAACAGGTTCGCAATACCGCCTCGGTCCACGCGCACGCATTCAAATCCCGCACCCTCCAGCAATACATGCAGTATTCGCAAGGCGCCCGCGTCTTGCGGCGTTACAGAAGGACAGCGGATCAGATCGGCGGTCAAAGAAACTGGGTCGGTGGTCATGATCGTCTACCGGGTGTTGATTAATTCGGATCTGCGTTTTTGCCATTGTCAACCGGATCACCGCGTTTCCGCTCGAACGCAAGGGGGCGTTTCGCCGTCCGCACGGGATCTTCCGGATATCCTTGGCGTGACGAACGCATGACCACAAGACGGCAAAAAGGGCGGATCCGGCGTCCGGCGGTCGGTTTTCCCCGATGATGGCATCTTGGATCGAACCCGGCCAGACCCTTGCTCCTTCAGCCCATTTTCGGCTCTTCTTTCAGGGTTCGCCAAATCTGTCACAGATCCGTTCGAGAATCTGCGACCGGGCCTGGCGATAGCTGTCCAACTTGACATCACGGCTTATCTCGCACCCGGTAGGATCCAGAATGGGCCAGTATTCTACGTCCAACGCGTAGTAGCGCGTAAACTCCATCACCTGCTGCCGGCTCGCGGGCGATAAGGCGACAATCAGGTCGAAACCCGACAGATCGTCCCCCCATTCCTGCATTTGCTCAAAACTGCGCGCACGATGACGGTCCAATTCAACACCGATCTCTTTGCAGACCGTGATGGCGAAGCCATCGATCTCAAGACAGTTTTCCACACCAGCCGATTGCACATAGATCGCATGACCGTAAAGCTTTTTCATTATGCCTTCGGCCATCGGCGAACGAACCGCGTTATGATCGCAGCAAAACAGGACCGAGGTGGGAAACGCCGTCACGCTACGCCCCGAAACGCAATACGCAGATCAGGGTGAACAGGCGACGGGCGGTGTCCAAGTCGACCTCGGCCTTACCTTCAAGCCGCTCTTTCAGCACACGCGCCCCTTCGTTGTGAATGCCACGCCGCGCCATGTCGATCGTCTCGATCTGACCGGGCGGCAGCCGCTTGACCGCTTCGAAATAACTTTCGCAGATCTGATGGTAATCCTTGACCACTTGCCGAAACGGACTGAGCGAAAGATGAAACGCGGCCGCCCTTTCCTCGTCTTCCGTGAGAATGTCGAAGACCAGACGCCGGTCACGGATCGCCAACGTCAACTTGTAAGGACCTTCAGGGGTAACACAGTCGCCGCGCGACGGTAAGGAAAAAAGATTTTCCTCCAAAAGGTCGAAGATCGCGACCTTACGCTCTTGTTCGATCTCGGGCGTGGTCTGCAGCAGATCGACATCGTCGATCTCCACGTAAGACAAGCGCATCGTCACCTGTTTCCTCTGTTAAGACGGTCCAGCCGCGCGCGCACGGACAGGCCATGCGCCTCCAAGCCTTCCGAAATCGCCATCCGCTCGGCGGCGGGACCGATGGCGCGCAAGGCTGCCGGGGTCAGTTTTGCGAGCGTGGTACGTTTAAGAAAATCCATAACGCTCAGGCCGGAAGAAAACCGCGCCGACCGGGCCGTCGGCAAAACGTGATTGGGGCCGCCGACATAGTCGCCGATGACTTCCGGCGCCCAGGCGCTCAAGAAGATCGGACCCGCATGCGTGATCCTGTGCGCCAGATCATCCGGGTCTTCGACGCACAGTTCCAAATGCTCCGGCGCGATGCGATCGCTCAACATCGCCGCCGCCTCCAGTTCCCCGCGACGATCACGGCGCCGAAGTGCCGCCAGCTCGCCCCCGCCTCGCCTTTCCAATGTGCATTCTGCGGCATCTGACGCTCGTGATACGCGCGGATCCGGGTCGCCGCCAGTTCCAGGGTCCGCCGCCCTTCGGCGGACAACTTGGCGTATTCCGCCTCTTTCTCCCCGATGGAAACGGCCAGGGTCCGCGGCGTAATCCGGATCCGGTCGAACCTGGCCGTCAATTCGATCACCGCGGCATCGCCGTGCGCGTGGACATCCGCGATAATATCGGCGGTCACGGCTTCCACGTCCGGATCGCGCGTGCGTCTAGCGGACATCAGCGCCTGAAAGGCCGCTTCGAACCCGCTATCCCCACTCGAAAGCAACCTTGGCATGACCGTCCGCCTCAATCAGGCATGCCGCGGCGCCTGCCCCGAGGGGGCGACGTATGGCCGGGTGACATCCTTCAAAGACAGATCAAGGCATTCAACCGACAGGCGCAGCGCCCCGTCGCCGGCCAAGGTCAGAACGATATCGCCCATCCCATCCTCGTGCGGGGTGAAGGCCACGTTCAGCAAGGACATCACAAGGTCCTTGCTGCGCCGGTCCATGCCTTGGCTTGTCACCTTCAGCACACTCTCGGCCACCAATACGGATTGCACGCGCTGAAAGCCGCGCAGGCGCGGCGCGGCGCCCATGGCGTCTTCCCAGCGAAACCGGTTCAACAAGATCGCAAAGCGGCGCTGCCTCGGCCGCCAGGACATCTCGGCGACCGGAAACACGGCATCCTGCACCAGCGAAGAGATTATCCGCAAATCCTCCTGATCCTGCGCCTTCAGGCGCAGCGGACCCTCGCCTCCATCCTCGAAACGGGCATCTTCGGTCATTGTCCCTCGATCCGTTCGATTCGCGCCCCACAAGCCGCCAGCTTCTCCTCCAATCGTTCATATCCCCGGTCCAGATGATAGACGCGGTTGACCTGCGTCTCGCCCTCCGCGGCGAGCCCCGCCAGGATCAGGGACACGCTGGCCCGCAGGTCGGTCGCCATGACCGGCGCCCCCCTCAGCCGGTCGACCCCCGTGACCGTGGCGGTCCCGCCATGCACGTCGATACGGGCCCCCATGCGCATCAGTTCCGGCGCATGCATGAAACGGTTTTCGAAAATCCTTTCCTCCAGAACGCTGGTGCCTTCGGCCGTGCACAACAGCGCCATCATCTGCGCCTGCAAATCGGTCGGAAAACCCGGAAACGGCTCGGTCCTCACGTTCACGGCGCGGGCGCGACCGTTCTTGCAGCACACTTTCAATCCGTTCGCGGTCTGCTCGACCAAGATGCCAGCCTCGGCAAGCTTTTCGACCACGGCCGAAACCAGATCCAATCGCCCGCCCTGCAATTCCACCTGCCCGCCCGTAATCGCGGGGGCCAGCATATAGGTTCCCAATTCGATGCGATCCGCGACGATCGGATGGGTGGCGCCATTCAGGCGATCGACGCCTTGGATCGTAATCGTCGATGTGCCCTCCCCCTCGATCTCGGCCCCCATCCTGCGCAAACATTGCGCCAGGTCGATGATTTCAGGCTCACAAGCCGCGTTCCGGATGGTCGTGGTCCCCCTGGCCAGCGTCGCCGCCATCAGCGCGTTTTCGGTCGCGCCGACGGATATGAAGGGAAACTCCACCATACCGCCCTTCAACCCGCCCGGCGCCTTGGCGTGGACGTAACCATCCTCCAGGCTCAGCTCGGCCCCCATCGCCTCAAGCGCCTTGAGGTGAAGATCCACGGGCCGCGCCCCGATCGCGCATCCTCCGGGCAGCGACACGACCGCGCGGCCATCACGGGCCAGCATCGGGCCCAGCACCAGGATCGAGGCGCGCATCTTGCGCACGATATCGTATCGGGCGGTATGATCGGTGATCGCGTGCGACGACATCACCAACACCTTGCCCTCGTGCAGCTTCGAAACCTCGGTTCCCAGCGAGCGCAGCAAGACGGTCATCGTCTCGATATCGCTCAGGCGCGGGGCGTTGGTCAGCGTCAGCGGCTCGTCGGACAGCAGGGTTGCCGGCATCAGCGCCAGACACGCGTTCTTGGCCCCTGCGATCGGGATCTGGCCATGCAACTCCCCGCCGCCCTTCACTAAGATCGAATCCATGCGCCTGCCTCGCTCACTGCCGCCCTCCGGTGTCCGTTTCTTCCGCCGCGCGTCCGCGCGCGCGGGCTTGGGCCTTGCGGCGTTTGAGATTTTCCCTCAACATCGCCTTCAGCCGCTCGTCGCGCGCCCGAGCTGGGGTTTTCGCCGCGGTTTCGGGGGCCTTTCGTTTCATGCCGCCCCTTCTATCCCAGGTGGGCGGGCGGGTCCAGATTGCGCTTGCGTCATCTGGCGGAACCATCTAGGTAACGCGCCACGCGCCGGCGCTGCCGTAGCTCAGAGGTAGAGCACTCCCTTGGTAAGGGAGAGGTCGAGAGTTCAAATCTCTCCGGCAGCACCAT
>JBCCVK010000057.1:0-10050 GCA_039195495.1 Pseudomonadota bacterium | reverse complement strand
TCGGCTTCACAGTGAAAGCGAACCCGCCCTCCCTGCCCCAGGACGACCGATTGCATGGCATCGGCGATCGCCGCGACCCCGCCGGTCGCGTAATGCACGCCAAACGCCTTTTCGAGATGGCTGACAAGGATATACATCGATGTCACCTTGGTCGGATCGCCGCCGATGAACAGCGGATGGAAACTGAACGCCATGCGCAGACGCGGATCCGCAAAACGACTGGCGGCATGGGCATAGACCGATCGATCCGCCCGCAATTTTGCAAAAGTCGGCAGGATCTTCATCAGATCCCAAAGCCTGTTCATCGGCCGACGGCCCAGATTCTCGAACCCGAACAGATATCGTGTCTCGCTGTCGGCAAGGAATTTATGGAAGCCCGCGACATCGCGCGGCGACAGCCGCGCAACTTCTGCCGCCATGGCTTCGGGATCCTGACAGGCCGAAAACCGCGACCCGTCCGGCCAGCGGATTTCATAGAACGGGTCCAATGAGACCAGATCGATATCACGTTCGAAATCGCGCCCGCAGGCGGCCCAGAGATCGCGGAACACCTGCGGAACTGTCACGATGGTCGGACCAAGGTCGAATCGGTGGCCGTCACGCCAGATCGCCGATCCTTTGCCGCCCGGCACATCCAACCGTTCCAGCACCGAGACACGATATCCTTTCGCGCCCAGACGCATGGCCGCAGCCAGACCGCCCAGACCGGCGCCTATGACCACCGCATGCGGCCGACGGTCCTCGACCGCGATCGCACGGTCGGACAATTTTGAATCGAGGCGTGTCATCGGGCACCGGCCGGCTCTGCTTACTTAAATCGGCAATCTCTCTTACAAGAGTCTTCCGATTTCGACAGCAATATGTCAATCTAAACTGACACAAGGGAGGCTTGATCATACAGACCGCAACCCTTAGCCTGTTCCGTTTCGACAGTCTCTTCGGCCGTTTAAGCGCGTTCGTCATGATGGGACTGGCACGATGGCCTTTGGCCGGCCTGTCGGGGCTGGAATTCTGCAAGCTGTGCGGATCGGGAACCGATGAGGGATTCACCCCCAGGCCCAACACAGCGGTCTGGGCGATCTTGGCCGTGTGGACCGACCGCGCGACTGCGGCAAGAAGTATCGCAACCGCATCCCCCTTTACCTGGTATCGCCGGCGCGCATCTGAACACTGGACGGTTTTCCTGCGCCCCGTATCCGCGCGCGGTGCCTGGTCGGGGCGAAATCCGTTTCACGTCTCCGGCGGCGAATCGGATGGACGAACCATTGCCGCCCTGACCCGGGCGACGCTCAAACCGAAGAATCTCTTGCGGTTCTGGCGCCAGGTTCCCGATATCAGTCGGGTGATCGGTGCGAATACCGACGTTCTCATGAAGATCGGGCTAGGAGAGATTCCGCTTCTGCATCAGATAACGTTCTCGATTTGGCCGGATATCGGCGCGATGTCTGAATTCGCACGCCGGCCCGGCCCGCATGCCGAAGCGATCAGAATGGTGCGCGAAGGCCGCTGGTTTCAAGAGGAGCTTTACGCGAGGTTCGAAATCCTTGATGAAACGGGCCAGTGGGAAGGCAAGCGCCCGGTGGTTGAACTGGAGGGGCAGGATATTAGATGACGCACGCGTTCCCGTTCTCCGCGATCGTCGGACAGGATCAGATGAAACTCGCGATGATCCTGACCGCAATCGATCCGAAACTCGGCGGTGTGCTGGTCTTCGGCGACCGGGGAACGGGCAAATCCACGGCGGTCCGGGCTTTGGCGGCCTTGCTGCCGCCGATAGCCGCCGTCGAGGGATGTCCGGTGAATTCCGCATCCCACCAGGGCTGTCCGGACTGGGCGGAGGTGCCGGAAGATGCCGAAATCAAGGAACGTCCAACACCGGTCGTCGATCTGCCGCTCGGCGCCACCGAGGACAGGGTGACGGGCGCGCTCGACATCGAACGGGCGTTGGTCAATGGCGAAAAGACGTTTCAACCCGGTTTGCTGGCCCAGGCCAACCGCGGGTATCTGTATATCGACGAGGTCAATCTGCTCGAAGATCATCTCGTCGACCTGCTTCTCGATGTGGCGCAATCGGGCGAGAACGTGGTGGAACGCGAAGGGCTTTCCATACGCCATCCTGCCCGCTTCGTGCTGGTCGGATCGGGCAATCCCGAAGAAGGCGAGTTGCGTCCGCAGCTATTGGACAGATTCGGACTGTCGGTCGAGGTCCGGTCGCCCGAAGACATAGATCAGCGCATCGAAGTTGTGCAAAGACGCGACGCCTTTGAATCGCAACCCGCGAAGTTCTTGAAGAAATGGCACCGGGAAGACGCATCGGTTCGTAATTCCATCCTGGCGGCGCGCGAGAACCTGCAGAATATCAAAATCCGCAAAAGGGAACTTCGTGATTGCGCGGAACTCTGTATCGCCCTGGGCACCGATGGGTTGCGCGGCGAACTGACGCTGGTGCGCGCCTGCCGTGCCCTTGCGGCCTATGAAGGCGCCGCATCGGTGAGTCGCAGACATATCCGTCGCATCGCCCCGCTGGCGCTTGCACATCGCCTGCGGCGCGACCCTATGGACGAGGCCGGTTCGGTGTCGCGCGTGCGCCGCGCCCTGGAAGGAGTGCTTGGATGATGGACCCGCCAGATCCCTGGATCGATGTCTGGCAGGCGCTTCGGTTGCTGGCGGTCGACCCTGGTGGGCTGGGCGGTGTCGTGCTGCGCGCGCGCGTCGGGCCGGCGCGTGCGGCCTGTCTGGCCGCGCTGCCGGATCTGGGTTTACCCCGACGGCGGCTTCATCCTTCTGTCACCGCCGACGAGTTGTTTCCCGCAATGGACTTTGCCGGGACGCTGACCAGCGGCCGGCCCGTTTTCCGGCCTGGATTATTCGCTGTCCCGGCAGAGTATAGGCTGGTCATGGCGGAGAGATGTCCGGCTGATCTGGCCGCGAAGTTGGCCGCCCGAATCGACGACTCTGCGCGCTCTTGCCTCGTCGCCTTGGACGAAGGGGCCGACTCTGACGAAACCGTGCCCGAAGTCCTGCGCGACAGGCTTGCTTTTCTGATCGACCTCGACGGATTACGCGCAGCCCCCGTACCGGCGTTCGATCATGAAGAGTTGGTCGAGGCGCGCGCTAGGCGCATGCGGGTCATGGCGGCGGAGGCCGACATCGCCGCGCTCACACGGGTGGCGGTGCGTCTGGGAATCTTCGGTCTGCGCGCCCCGATTCTTGCCCTGCGTGCAGCGCGATGTAACGCCGCGCTTTGCGGCAGGGATCGTATGTCTTCCAAGGATCTGGAAGTGGCCGCCGCCACGGTGCTGGCGCATCGGGCCACCTGCTTGCCGGATGTCGAGACGCAAGCGGAAATCGGTGATCGTGTTTCGGGTGATCTGTCCGCTCCGACCGGTGAGACTTCTGAAGAGGACTTGCTGGTCGAAGCGGTGCGCGTCGCCCTTCCCGACGGTCTGCTTCCTCAGTCGTCGACGCGTCACGCCGGTGCCGCCGGATCTGGCGCGGGCGACAAACGCAAGGCGCGACAGAAAGGTCGTCCCATCGCCCCGAGGCGCCAACGGCCCGAAGGCCGCAGTCGGGTCGATTTGATCGCCACTTTGCGCATGGCGGCACCTTGGCAGAAACTGCGCCGGATCCCTGGCCGCACATTGACCGTGATGCCATCGGACATCTGCCTCAAGCGTTTCGAAGCGCAAATGGAACGTCTTCTCATCTTCGTGGTCGATGCCTCCGGCTCCGCTGCTCACGCCCGTCTCAACGAGGCCAAGGGCGCGGTCGAGCATTTGCTGGCCCGGGCTTACGCACACCGGGACCGGGTCGCGTTGATCGGTTTCAGGAACAGAGCCGCCGAGATGCTGTTGCCACCCAATCGCTCGCTGGTTCAGGCCAAACGACGGCTGGCTGCTCTGCCCGGCGGCGGGGCCACCCCGCTTGCCAGCGGGTTACGATGCGGCGGAATGCTCGCCTGCAAGGCTCAGAAACAAGGGATGACACCGACCTTGATTCTTTTAACCGATGGTCGGGCGAACGTAGCCCTCGATGGCGACCAGGACCGCCGTAAGGCAATGCGTGACGCCGAAACGGCGGCGGATTGGCTGCGTGCGTCTCATATCCGTAGTTTGGTCCTGGACACCGCCATGCGTCCGCAGAAAAACCTGTGCCAATTGGCGAATCGTATGGGAGCTGAACATGTCGCTCTCCCCCGCGCGAATCCGGTTCAGATGATGCGGACCATCGAAGCGGTCGCGCGTCACTGACCGATGGACTGGTTGCGCGATCTGCCCAATTGGCCCCACAGCGAATGGTCCCGGCGCGTGTTCTGCCATCCGCATCGCTGGCATGTCCAGGAATGGGGTGAAGGGCCGACATTGCTTTTCTTACATGGCGCGGGCGCATCGACGCATAGCTGGAGCGCCCTGATGACCGAGTTGTCGGATGATCATCACGTGGTTGCGCTTGATCTGCCGGGGCACGGCTTTACCGCATTGGGCGCGGCGAATCGCAGCGGCCTCGACGAAATGACCGAAGACATTGCGGCGCTTTGCAGGCAAGAGGGATGGCGGCCGACCAAGATCGTTGCTCATTCGGCGGGCGCGGCGATCGCTTTGCAGCTTAGCGATTCGTATTTGGCGCAGGACGGGCGGCGGCCCCGTGTCGTCGCGATAAATCCTGCGTTTGATGCGTTTGATGGTCTCGCTGGATTTTTCTTTCCGCTGATCGCAAAATCGCTCGCCCTGAATCCGTTGGCACCATGGTTCTTTACGATGGGGCCGGATCCCCTCTCAAGGGCGAGGCGGTTGATCGCATCGACCGGATCGACAATCCCTGCGGAGCAATTGTCGAGATACGCCCGTTTGCTCAAGGACCGTAGCCATGTTCGAGGTGCCCTTTTCATGATGGCACAATGGTCGCTCGAGACATTGAGGCACCGAATGCCGCAAACCGACACACGATGCTTGATCGCTGTCGGATTGAGTGACCGGGCAGTGTCCCCGGCGCGTACTTTTGCCTCTCAGCAACTCTTGAAGTGCTCGAGGCTGGTCGAACTGCCTGGTTTGGGCCATCTCGCCCATGAGGAGGCACCGGAGCTTTTTGTTTCTCTCATTCGGTCATGATAGGGTCCGCTGTTCGATCCGGTGATCGGTCTTCGGTCCTGTGGAGATCGGAGTTGACGGCTGTCAACATAATACGTTTTGGGCGCCTTGAGAACGGGATTGCGGCGCAGGGCCCTGCCGGGCGTTCTTTTGAACGCTTCTCGCATTCGCTCCAGTTATGTGGTAGGATGACCCCCGGCCCATAGACGATGATTTTGGCGATATCGCGCGCCCACGTCGGTTTTGCCACGTGGCGCCGCAATGTGCTGTCGGCCATTCCGTAAGCCCGATCGGATAAGACGGCATTCGACGGGAACATGATTGGATTTTTGCCGTCTTCCGGATCGTCCGAGCGGAGAAAGGTTGAAAATGCGTTCAACACGGCGAAGGCGCGATCGATCACGTCGAATAGAGCGCGTGTAGCGCAGAGCTTGCGGAAAAGCCGCCATTTGGGAAAAGTCGTGATTGGAGCAGGAGTCTCGGACAGTTTCTGAGCGTCCAATAAGCCAGCCCGCAAAGGCCGTCGCCCAAAAGGGGTCGTCGTTAACCGTTGTATTTGCGTTTCACGACACAAGACTGCTCCACCCGTCCGAATCGACGATTGTTGACAGCCGTCAACCTCACAGGCCAGCGTCGAGGTGCCCGATCAAGGAGACCTTCTGGAATGATACGTCGGGTGGCTTTCATGCCGTTCCGTCCGCGCGTGCCCCCTGTTTTGTTCCTGGTAGATGAATGGCGTAAACGTCCCTACCCTTCTTGCGACTGTCGCCTTCGCCAGTCGTGGTGAAGCGCTTCGATATTGTTGACCAGCCAGTCTTCGAATCCTTGCGACACATGGGTTTTGAGGGTGATTGTCACGCCCCGGGCGCTGCGCGTCATAGTGCCCAATGCCTGCCCGTCGCTGGTCCGCAACGGCGTTCTGTGCGATATGGTCTTCCGATTTTTCAGGCTCTTCTCAGTTTCTTCTTTGGATTTGAGCCACTGATAGAGCGCGTCAAACCGCTGATCGGATGTCTGTGCCCGTGAGACCGCCATCAGGTCGCCTGCGGTATCCGCATCGCCTTCGTATCTGGTCCAGAGATTGGAGAAGGCCAGCCAACGGTCCCGCCCGATTCCGGGCGAGGCCCCAACCATTTCGATGACCGCGACGGGGACATTTTCGGTCACGGCGAGCATGCGCGAGATCACCGTCTTGTCCACCGACAGCGCGGCGCAGATCGCCTTGCGGTCATAGCCCGCCTCGGTCATCTGCCGGGCGAAATTCGCGCGTTCGATGAAACTGAGATCGCGCCGCGCGGTGTTTTCCTGGCCTTGTGCGATCACTAGGCTCTTGTCGTCGAGATCCCGGATCATCGCCTTGACCGGCAGGCCCAGATCCCGCATCGCCAGGACGCGGCGGCGCCCGTAGACGATCTGAAAGCGGTCTTCGACCTCGGGATGCGGGCGAACGAGAACAGGGACCTGCTGGCCGTATTCGCGCAGCGAAGCCATCAGTGTCGCATGTTCCCTCTCGTCATGCTCGAGACGATCCTGCACGCCGCCCGCGTCGATCACGTTTGGGTCGAGTTCGACGACCGAGCGGCTTTTGAGGTCGGCGATTGAGCGTGAAACGGCGCCGATGGCGCCTTTGGTGTAGCGCGGACGGGCAGGGGAGGCGACCGCGATATCCTTTGCGGGCTCTGCCGCGTCCATGAGTCCTTTGAGAAGATCCTTGCGTGCCATCAGCGCCCCCATGCCCATTGGATGAGGTCCTCGATTTCGCCATTCACGGCGTTGAGGCTTTCCATCGCACGTTCATAGGTGGCCCGGGTGAACTCGCTTTTCTCAATCTCGTAGAGTGTCTGCTTGGTGATGCCTGCATCCGATATCGCGGTGGATTTCAGGACCGTGTGGTTCAACACGTGATCCCCGAACATCGACCGCATGAAACTGACCATCTGGTTTTGCGGGCCGTCGCCAGGTTCGTAGCGGGTGATGACGTAGCGCAGCCAGTCGTAATTCATGTCGCCCCCTGCCTCGGCCACGACGCCCAGCAGATTCGAAGTCATCAGCAGGAACTGGCACATCGACATCACGTCCAGCATCTGCGGATGCACGGTGACCAGCACTGCAGTGGCAGCCGACAGGGCCGACATGGTGAGAAAGCCCAACTGTGGTGGGCAATCGATGACGACAAGGTCATAAGCGCCTTCGACCTCGGCCAGTGCCGTGCCCACGCGGGTGAAGAAGAGAGACCCCTGGCGTTCGACGAGCATGCGGGGCGTTTCGTGTTCGAACTCCATCAGATCCACGTTGCCAGGAATGAGGTCAAGCCCGGTGAAGTAAGTGCCCTGGATGACATCGCGCAGGGGTACGGGATCTTCATACCGGGTCGCGTCATAGATGGTGCCGCCGTCGAGAAGGTCTAATTCCGGCTGAAAGCCGTGCAGTGCCGAAAGGCTGGCCTGCGGATCGAGGTCAACCGCCAGCACGTGGTAACCGTCCAGCGCGAGCTTTTGCGCTAAATGAGCGGCGGTCGTGGTCTTGCCCGAGCCGCCCTTGAAATTGATGACGACGATGACCTGCAGATGATCTCCCTCACCGCGACCGCGTAGATATGTGCCAGGCGTCTTGGCCCCCTTTTCGAGCAGTACGCGCAGTTTCTGGATGTCGTCGGGTGTGTAGTAGCGACGCCCACCGCTGCGTATCTCGGGCTCGGGCCCCTTGCCGTCGAGGTGAAGTTTGCGCAGATAAGCGTCTTTCACGCCCAGCAGCGTGGCGACTTCACCGCTGGTGAATTTGCGCAGGGCTTTCCTGGCATTGGGCGGAAAGAGCTGTTTTCGGTGGGCTTGCAGCCGCGCCGAGAGTTTTTCCGCATGCGCACCAACCAGTCGGTCGATTCGGTGCGGCATCTGGTCCATATTTTCGCCTCGCTGTCGCGTGCTTGTTACGGCAAACGACGTATTATCCGCTCGTTACCGTAAATTAATGGCGCTTGAACCGGATTTGGGCAAGGATTTTTTACAGCATATAGTGGTTGGGAAAGGAGGGCACTACAACGGTGTCCAACCGGACCTCGGTTCAGGCAGTCAATTGATATCCGATCTTAACCTCCCTTGTCGTTGAACTGGCCCGGTACCGCCTAGTTTCCAAGTAAAGCAATCGTGGCGGACCAATGTGGTTCCCACGGGTATTACGCGCGCGTTTTGAAGCATCCGTTTTCGACGATGTCGCAGTGATGTATCCGCCGGGTCGCGTCACTGAAGACGCCTGGCCGGGGGTGAAGACTAGGTTGCCCTCATAATGGGCTGGGCTTGCGAACGTTGCGATTTTCGGCCCGAATTGTTTGCGACTGTCCGAGGCGCTGGGCTCCCTTCATTTGCGAATGACCCCGGATTAAGCGCATCCAGCCCCCCATGCACCGCATCGACGGCTATTGCGGCCAGGATAATCCCCATGATTCTGCCGATGACATTTGCACCTGTCGAGCCAGGAATTCGCTCGAGTCGCGCTGCGATCGGCAACTGACCGGCGATCGAAAAGAAAAGCGGAACTGCCGTGGCTATGAGTACGGCGCGAATGGCGAAGGCGTTATGGCGTCACCGGGGGACGGAACCCGTCGCGCATTAGAACACCGGAAGGGTCCCTATTGGATCGACGACGACCGGGATCGTTACGAACTCTCTTCCAAGACCGCTCCAAGTCACGGACCATTCCCTTGCAGATGGATTTTTGCGCGCGGGATTGCCCCGGCGGCGAACGCGGCATCAACATCTTCGCTCACTCTTTTTGGCCGGTCGTCTTTCAGGCATATCCGACTTGTTCCCGTGTCCCTCGATACGATCCGG
This sequence comes from Pseudomonadota bacterium, assembly GCA_039195495.1. Lineage (GTDB taxonomy): Bacteria > Pseudomonadota > Alphaproteobacteria > Rhodobacterales > Rhodobacteraceae > JBCCVK01. The sequence continues at coordinate 1,136 of JBCCVK010000057.1, read as the reverse complement.
GCCTCTGCCATGGCTACGATCCCACTCGGGACCTTTCATCGGGACCGATCAGACGTCGAAGCACCGCCTTGGGGAGTTTCAGTTCGCGGTGCGGGAAGGGGATTTCCACGCCGGCGGCGTCGAACGCCTTCTTGAGCTGCGCGGTGTAGGCGCGGCCCACGGCCCATTGCTGACCGGGCCTGGTCTTGATGCGCGCACGGAGATTCACGGCGCTGTCGGCCAGCCCCACCACCCCGTGATAGTCCAGCGGCGCGATGATCTCGCTCCCCAAGGGGCCTGCCTTCACGGCGTCGAAGGCATCGTGCATCGCTTTCCGGGCGTCCTCGAGGTCGGTTTCGTAGGCGACGCCCACGACCTCGACGTGATAGGCAAAGAGACGCATGTAATTGCTCACGGTGTCCACGGCGCTGAACGGGATGAGGTGATAGACACCCGAGAGATCCCGAATGCCGACGGAGCGAATGGTCAGCTTCTCGACCCCGCCGGTAACGCCCGCCACGGTGACGACGTCGCCTTCGTTGATTGCGTTTTCGAGCTGGATGAAGACACCCGTGATGATGTCTTGAACGAGCTTTTGCGCCCCGAAGCCGATGGCGAGACCGATGACGCCGGCCCCGGCGATCAGGGGAGCGATGTCGACCCCGAACTCGGACAGGATCGTCATGCCTGCGAACACGAACAGGGCAATGGAGAGCGCGTTGCGAAAGAGCGCCAGGAGCGTGCGGGACCGGGCCGAGACCCGTTCGCCTTGCGGCAGGTTGGATGCGAGATGCCGGTCGATCCAACTGGACAGCACCGACCAGGCAAGCAGGAGGACGGCCGCCACGATGACGAGGCTCGCGACACGCCAGAGAAATGCGGTACCACCATCGGCAAGCCATTTCGCGACGTCAATGAGCCGCCAGCCTTCGAGAAGGAAGACGCCGGCCAGGCCGATCAGGACGATACCCGACACCACGAAGACGGGTGCGACGAAACCCGAAAGCCGTTGACCGAGATTCGGAAGGATCGTCTCGAGCGTGCGCGGCAGGGGGATGCGTGGCGCCTGCACGCTGAGCCCCAGCAAACGCTGGCCGAAAAGCAGCGCGACAAGCCCCAGTGCCGAAAGGATGGTGGCGCGTCCGACCAGTTCGACG
>JBCCVK010000056.1:0-10111 GCA_039195495.1 Pseudomonadota bacterium | reverse complement strand
CGATACATGCGCCATGACCCCCAGATGCGAGATGTTCACGTCGCGTGCATATTTATAGGCCCAGGGCGCACGATGCGGGCTTTGATCGCCCACGTTGAACAGATTGTCGAATGTGACCAGCAATCGGTCGTTGGGCCGCCGCACGAACATGAGCGAGTTGCGGCTGCGCTTTTCCAAAAACCCCTCACCTTCGCCGCCGGGGCGCAGTTCCTCGAACCACAGCGGAAAACCCGGAGCGGCGTCCCCCATATCGGCGTCATCATTTGGGGAAGGCAACATCCCGGCATCTCGATCATCCGCATCATGCGACGCGAAAAAAACATCCTTCCGTTCAATCCGGGACATCCTCTGACACCTCATATCTGCTCGCGTTGCCCGTTTTTACCGGCACTCTATCTGATCGCCGCGATGCCATCGCGACTTTTTTCGCTGGACATGATATCGCAGCTTTCCCCAAAAAGTAAGCTGTTGCGTGTTCATTGTCCGGAAAAGGGCGACAAGAGTACGAATATCGCAAACGGCAACGAGTTGGAGAAGCGGCATGCCGACACCGACCATCGTGTTGCATCTCGGTGCGCACAAGACCGCCACGTCGCATCTGCAGAAAAGCCTGCAACGCAACGGCACGGCGCTGGAACGGATGGGGGTGAGCTTTTTACCGCCGGCGCATTATCGGCAGACATTCGCGTCTTTACAGATCGAGTTGCGGGACGGCGCCGACATCGAAAACCTGCGTCGGACGGCGAAACATCTTGTGCGCGGGGCTGCGAACGGAAAACGGCGCCTGATCCTGTCGGACGAGAACATCATGGGCAACATGCCCAGATTGATGAAAGAAAATGATATCTACCCTTGGGCCAGGGGACGCGTCGGACGTACGGTTCGCATCTTGTCGTACTATCGGCCGGAAATCTGTCTGGCTGTCCGCAACCTCGCCGGCTTCATTCCATCGGCTTACGGCGAGGCATTGCGCCATGCCCCTTATCGAAGCTTTGAGCGGTTCGTCTCGAACGCCGATCTGCATGCGCTGAGTTGGGCGCGTCTGATCGGTAAGCTCGCATCGGCGGCACGGGAGACGAAATTTTTCGTATGGCGGTACGAGGATTACGATGCGCACAAGACCGACATTCTGCAGGCGCTGCTAAACGCCGCCTGCCCCGACGATTTTGATTTCGTGGGCAAACGCACACGCCCCGGTCTGTCCGCGCGCGCCCTCGAAGCGCTGGCGGACTGGAGCGCCAAGGGACACGACATCCGCGGCGAGCGGCTTATCGGCAAGGCCGAAGAACTTTATCCAACCGGCGAGGAATGGCCCCCTTTCGATCCTTTCACCCCGAACCAGCGGGCCATATTCGATGCGAATTACCAGCGGGACTGGGACGAAATCAAGGCGATGCCGGATGTGGCCGCATTCCATGCGCAAACGGCAATGAACTGAACCATGATGGCATTGACGTTTTAATTCCCGGTTTCGTCCACAATCCTGCCCGTTTAATGCATAAGTTGAGCGGATAAGGCAAAAGACGCGGAACAAGGCCAGCCGGAGCGAAAATGCACGACAACATATCCGACCACTCTTCCTTGACGGCAGCGCTCCAGGCGGCAGGCGATGCGGGCGGTTTCTTCAAGCGGCTGGGCCCGGAACACATGGCCGTGTTCATAGAACAGGATGAAACGATCTTCGATGACGATCCGAGCGTCCTGTTCGTGAATTTCGTTCAGAAGACCAACAAGGCCAAAAACCTGGCGGACGTAGCCCCGCTTGCGGCCGATCTGTCGGAGAATCTCGGATGGTCGCATCTGACCGTCATAGCCGACGGTCCGACCTGGTTCCGGGATCCCGCGGTCTACGCCTTCTTCGATCGTCAGGTGGACGAGGCGTTCTTCGAAGATTTCGACCGAGTGGTGTTTTACGGCACGGGCATGGGCGGCTATGCCGCCGCGGCCTTTTCGGTCGCCGCGCCGGGGGCCGTCGTTCTGACGGTGGCGCCGCAAGCCACGCTGACCCCGGAACTCGCCGGATGGGACACCCGCTTTCCCAATGCCCGGCGCAAGGATTTCGTGACGCGCTATGGCTACGCCCCCCAGATGGTCGAGGCCGCCGACCGCGTTTTCGTGTTTCACGATCCGACCGACCGGATGGACGCGATGCATGCCAGCCTGTTCAACGGACCGTTCACACAGCATTTCCGCTGCCGCCACTGGGGTCCGCAATTCGCGCATTTCCTGGTGGAAAACGGCTTAATGATCGAATTCCTCGCCGCCGCGGTCGAGGGAAAACTCACCGTGCATCGCGTGTATTCGGGGCTGCGCATCCGGCGAAACATCCGCGCCTACCTGCGGCAGGTGATCAAGGCCACGGTAGAGCGGAAGCGTCCTTATCTGACTTTCATGGCGGCCCGGAAAATCCTGGAGAACGTGCATGGCCGGCATTTCAACGTGGCTCTGTCGAATGCGGAGAAACAACTGAGCGCCCAGGGTCGCGCCCTGCCCGGCAGGGCAGGCGCGGCATCCGAACCGACCGCCACGGAAAACAGGCGCAAGAACGCCTGAGGTTGCCGCCATCCACGGGTGGAAATCCTCGACTTGGTTCAGGCCGCCCCGGCCGCGTTGACGGAAACCGTCGAAACCCGCGCCTTTCAGATCAGCGGGGGCACCTGTGCGTCGTCATCGGTTCGCCGCGCGCCGCGATGTCCACCACGCAAAGCGGGATCACCAGATCGCCGATCGGGGTCTCATCGACCGAGGCGCCGTCATCTGAAAAATGCGACGGCACGTCGATACGGGCCGCGATGTGCTCGTTGATCGCAAGATCAAACAGGTTGAAGTTCTGTTCGGCGAAAGTGAACTTCGATATCATCGACAGACCCGGCTCGCCAGAGAATGTCCGAAATTCGGAGATGCGCTTGTGGGCCATACGCGACGCCGGTGGCGGAACGGCCTCGAATCGCGCGTATCGATCGGCTATGCGTAACGCATGGGCCGAAATTTCGGGAGCGCCACCATGCGGGACTGGCCAAATCCACCTACAGGCGGTAAGCCGTCTCAAGCTTCAACCAGGGGCACCGTCATGACCACGCTGACCTTGCGCCGCCCCGACGATTGGCACCTGCATCTGCGCGACGGGCCGATACTGGAGGCCGTGCTGCCGGAAACGGCGCGTCACTTCGCACGGGCCATCGTCATGCCGAATCTGACACCGCCGGTGGTTCGCGCCACGGACGCGGCGGCCTATCGTGACCGCATTCTCAAGGCCCTGCCGGAGGGTATGAACTTCGAACCGCTGATGACGCTTTATCTGACCGAGGGCACCGACCCCGAAGACGTGGCGGCCGCCCATGCTTCGGGTTTGGTGAAGGCGGTCAAACTCTATCCAGCGGGCGCGACAACCAACGCCGATCTCGGGGTGCGTGATTTCGACAAGATACGCGGTGTTCTGGAAAAAATGGCCGAGATTGGCCTGATCTTGTGCCTTCATGGCGAGGTGTCGAATGACGAGGTCGACATCTTCGACCGCGAGGCGGCGTTCATCGACAGCGTGCTGGAGCCGATCCGGCGCGCGACACCGGGTCTGCGAATAACGATGGAGCACATCACCACCAAGGAAGCCACCGATTACGTGAAGTGGACCGACGGCGATGTCGCGGCGACAATCACCATCCATCACCTGATCTTAAACCGCAATCATCTGCTCGCGGGCGGGATCAGGCCCCACTACTATTGTCGGCCCGTGGTCAAGCGCGAAAAGCATCGCGTCGCCCTGATCGAGGCGGCGACCACCGGGGATCCGCGGTTTTTTCTAGGTACGGACAGCGCCCCGCATCCGATACATCTGAAAGAGAATCCCTGTGGCTGCGCCGGCGTGTTCACGGCACCCAACGCAATGGCCTGTCTGGCCCATGTGTTCGATGAACGCGGGGCGCTGGAAAGGCTCGAAGGCTTTACCTCGCTTTTCGGTCCGGTCTATTATGGACTTCCCGCAAACGACGACACGATCACGCTGGAAAAGATGAGCAAGCCCATCGCCTATCCATCGAAGATTGAAACCGCACAGGGCGCCGTAGCCGTTTTTGATCCGGGCTTTCCGCTTTACTGGCGCGTAAGGGAATGATCGCATGATCACGTCGGGTTTCCCGCACAAGGATGTCATCGCGCGGCTGAGCGCAAAAATGCTGCTGGAAGCCGGCGCCGTGCATTTCAATGCGCGGGAGCCTTATGTCTATGCCTCGGGTCTGCCGGGGCCAACCTATATCGACTGTCGCAAATTGATCAGCTTTCCACGCATCCGATCGACCTTGATGGATTTTCTGACCGGCACCGTCATGCGCCAAACGGGGTTCGAAGCCTTCGACAACATCGCCGGAGGAGAAACGGCGGGCCTGCCCTTCGCGGCGCTGATGGCCGAGCGCATGGGTTTGCCCATGACATATATCCGCAAGAAACCCAAGGGCCATGGCCGCAACGCCCGCATCGAAGGGGTGATGCACGAGGGACAGCGGGTGTTGCTGGTCGAAGACCTGGCCACTGACGGTGGCTCGAAGCTGAGCTTCGTCGATGCGATCCGCGACAGCGGGGCAATCTGCGCGCATACGGCGGTGATCTTTTACTATGGCATCTTTTCCGGCACCGAAAAGAGATTGAGCGACCACGGCGTGCAACTGCACCATCTGTGCACGTGGCGGGATGTACTGGCCGTGGCGCGTGACGAGGCGCTCTTCGATACCGAAACGCTGACCGAGGTTGAGACGTTTCTAGCCGATCCGCGCGCCTGGCAAGCCGCGCATCCGGTCGCCCCCGCCCGATCCGCCGGGTAAGGAACGACGTTCGACCCCTCGCTCCAAAACACCGCGGTCGAATGCCGGATGTCGGAACATGCGCGCGCAACACGCCCCATATGCGCGGGTCTGGCTCCGATCCACAGATTTTCCACAGAAAGATACATTTTGCTGCACGCCCTCCGGTTTGTTATCCCCGCCGAAGGGCGAAACAGGAAAAGACGAAGACAATGAATGAAAATGCGCCTTTCAGGGCCGCGCCGTTACATCCCGCCGAACCGGAAGCGCAGCCGCACTCGATCGAGGCGGAACAACAGCTTCTGGGCGCCATCCTGACCAACAACGATCTTTACGACCGTATCGCATCGGTGGTCGGGGCCGCGCATTTTCACGAGCCGGTACATGCCCGCATCTTTGAAATAATCGCGGCGCGTGTCCAGAAAAACGCGCTGGCCTCGCCGGTGACCCTGAAACCATTTCTGGAAGAGGACACGGGCCTGAAGGAGCTGGGCGGCCCCGCCTATCTCGCGCGTCTGGCCGGCGCGGCGATCTCGGGTTTCGCCGCCCGCGACTATGCCCAAATGATCTACGATCTCGCGATCCGGCGCGAATTGATGGCGCTGGGGCGCGACATCTCCGCCAAGGCGGGAAATGTCGAAATCGCAAGCGAGCCCAAGGATCAGATCGTCGAGGCGGAACAGGCGCTTTACAAGCTGAGCGAGCAGGGCAGGATCGATCGAGGGTTTCAATCCTTCCTCAGAGCGATCACCGACGCGGTGAATGTCGCGAACGCCGCCTATCAAAGGGATGGCGGGCTTGCAGGACTGTCGACCGGTTTTGTCGACATAGACGCCAAGCTGGGCGGATTGCACAAATCCGACCTGCTGATCCTGGCCGGGCGGCCGTCGATGGGCAAGACCTCGCTGGCCACCAACATCGCCTTCAACGTCGCCAAGACCTACAGCAAAGGATCGTTGCCGGACGGAACCGAGGGGGCCGTCAACGGCGGCGTCGTGGGCTTTTATTCCCTCGAGATGAGCGCCGAACAACTGGCCGGACGGATTTTGTCGGAAACCGCGGAAATCCCGTCTCACAAGATCCGCCAGGGTGACATGAACGAGGTCGAATTCCGCCGCTTCGTCGAAGCGGCAAAGGCGTTGGAAAGCTGCCCGCTTTATATCGACGACACCCCTGCCCTGCCGATCAGCCAACTGGCGGCACGCGCCCGGCGACTGAAACGCACGCATGGGCTCGACCTCCTGATCGTGGATTATCTTCAGCTGGTCCGCCCCACGTCGGCCAGGGACAATCGGGTGAACGAAGTATCGGAAATCACCCAGGGCCTGAAGGCGATCGCCAAGGAGTTGGACATTCCCGTTCTTGCGTTGTCACAGCTCAGCCGCCAAGTGGAAACGCGCGAGGACAAACGCCCGCAACTCAGCGATTTGCGGGAATCGGGCTCGATCGAGCAGGATGCCGACGTGGTGATGTTCGTCTATCGCGGCGAATATTATAAGGAACGCGAAAAGCCCGGGGACGAGAATCTGGAAGCGATGGCGAAATGGACCGACGAAATGGGGCATCTGCACGGAAGGGCCGAGATCATCATCGGCAAGCAGCGCCACGGCCCCATCGGTACGGTCGAGTTGAGCTTCGAGGCGCAATTCACCCGATTCGGCAATCTCGTGAAGCCCTGGCAGAATCAGGGGCAAGAGGGATTTCAATGATCCTTTCCGCTTGACCTTCCGCGGCGGTCCGCGGAAACCACGCATATGGGGACCGGAACGCTCACGATCGACCTGAACGCCATCGTCGACAACTGGCGGGCGCTGGATGCGATGTCGCCCCCCCGCGTCGCGACCGCCGCCGTCGTGAAAGCCGATGGATATGGCCTGTCCGCGCGACACGTGGCCCGCAAGCTGACCGATGCCGGCGTGCGGCAGTTCTTCGTGGCCGTGGCTGAAGAAGGCGCCGCCGTGCGCCGCGCCGTCGGTCCGGAGCCGACAATCAACGTGTTTTCAGGGCATATGGCAGGCGACGCCGCCTTGCTGTCACGCGATAATCTGATCCCGATGTTGAACTCCATCAAGCAGTATGCGCGGCATCTGCAGCAGCTGCCCGGCCATCCTTTCGGCGTGCAGCTGGACACCGGTATGAACCGCCTGGGCATGGAACCCGAGGAATGGGCGGTGGCGGCCGGGGACATGCTTGAAAAAGAGCCCATTTTGATGATGAGCCATCTCGCCTGCGCCGACGATCCCGGGGATCCCATGAACGAGAGACAGCTGATGACGTTTCGCAGGCTGACGGACGGTATCAGCGTTCCACGTTCGCTGGCGGCCACGGGCGGCATCCTGTTGGGATCGCATTATCACTTCGACCTGACCCGACCCGGTATCGGGATTTACGGCGGAGCCCCTTTCACAACCGCGAAAACGGTGATCCGGCTGTCGCTGCCCGTGATTCAGGTCCGCACGCTGACGCCGGGGGAATCCGTCGGTTACGGCGCCGCATGGACGGCCAGGGACCATGCCGAAATAGCGACGGTCTCGGCTGGTTACGCGGATGGCTTCGTCCGCCGTTTGGGCGACCGGGCCATGCTTTACTCAGGCGACACGCCCTGCCGACTGGCGGGGCGCGTCTCGATGGATCTGCTGACGGTCGACGTAAGCCACCTGGATGAAGCGCCCGACCATCTCGATCTGTTCTGCGACGCACAGAACGTCGAAAGGCTGGCCGGAGCGGCAGGGACCATCAATTACGAGATCCTCACGCAACTGGGTGGCCGTTACGGCCGCACCTATATCGGCGAAGCACGATGATGGCCGCACTGCTTCCGCTTGCGGGTCTGGGGCGTGCCACGCTGTCCTTGCTGACCGCCATCGGCCGGGTGGCGATCTTCGCCGGTCAAACCCTCAGCCACCTGCTGCGCCCCCCCTTCTATCTGAAAGAGGTCTTGCAGGCTTTTCTGACGGTGGGGTATTTCAGCCTGCCCGTGGTGGGTTTGACGGCGCTTTTCACCGGCGGCGCCCTCGCGCTGCAGATCTATGCCGGCGGCGCGCGTTTCAACGCCGAGGCGGTGGTGCCGCAAATCGTCGCCATCGGCATGGTCCGCGAGTTGGGTCCGGTGCTTGTGGGACTGATGATCGCCGCCCGCGTCACATCCTCGATCGCGGCCGAAATCGCGACCATGAAGGTGACCGAACAGATCGATGCCCTGCTTACCCTGTCGACGCATCCGATGAAATACCTCGTCCTGCCAAGGGTTCTGGCCGCCTTTATGGTGGTGCCGCTGCTGGTGGCGGTGGGCGATGCGATCGGGATCATGGGCGGATATATCGTGGCTGTCCAGCGCCTGGATTTCAACGCCGCCGTCTATCTTCAGAACACCGCCGACTTCTTGGAGATACGAGATCTCGTTTCATCACTGGTCAAGGGGGCGGCCTTTGGCGTCATCGCCGCTTTGATGGGATGTTATCATGGCATGAACTCGGCGCGAGGCGCCCAGGGGGTGGGCCGCGCCACCAAGAGTTCGGTCGTCGCCGCAGCCGTGCTGATCCTGGCTGCCAACTTTCTTCTGACCGAGCTGTTCTTCACCGCATGATCGTTCTGGAAAACGTCCACAAGTCCTTTGGAGAAAACGCGGTTTTACGTGGTGTAACCCTGCGTATCGAAAAGGGCACCTCCATGGTCATCATCGGCGGGTCCGGCACGGGAAAATCCGTTACCATCAAATCGGTGCTTGGTCTCGTGACCCCGGATCGGGGCCGCATCCTGGTGGATGGGCGGGACGTGGCCGGCGCCGACCGCGACATGTTTCTGGCACGGTTCGGGATGTTGTTTCAGGGCGGCGCCCTTTTCGACTCGCTGCCCGTATGGCAGAATGTGGCCTTTCGCCTGATGCGCGGTTCTTTGAAGCGCCCCCGGGACGAGGCCCGTGCCATCGCCCTCGACAAATTGCGCCGCGTCGGATTGAGGCCCGACGTCGCCGACCGCTATCCGGCCGAGCTGTCCGGCGGCATGCAAAAACGGGTGGGCCTGGCCCGCGCCATCGCCGCCGAACCGGAAATCATCTTCTTCGACGAACCGACCACCGGACTCGACCCGATCATGGCGGGGGTAATCAACGCATTGATCCGAGAGATCGTCGTAGAAATGGGCGCAACGGCCGTGACGATCACTCATGACATCAGCAGCGTGCGCGCCATTGCCGACAACGTGGCCATGTTGCATGGGGGAAGGATCCGCTGGAGCGGCCCGGTGCAGGAAATGGACGACAGCGGGGATCCCTACCTGGAGCAGTTCATCCACGGCCGGGCCGACGGACCGATCGAGACCTTGCGATGATCCCGGTTTTCCGTCTCGCCAACCTCGCCCTCTTGATCCTTTTTCCGGTCGCATGGTTCGCGCCGCTGATGAATGCGGGGCTGTTGCCGCTGTTCGGTCTTTCGAAAATCTCCGTCGTCTCGGGCTTACAAGCCTTGTGGGATACGGATGTTTTTCTGGCCCTTCTCGTGACCGTCTTCGCGCTTTTCGCTCCTTACCTGAAAACCATCGGACTGGCCCTGATCCACTTCGGTCTGCTCGACGACCGCGTCGCGCCCATGCTCGGCCTGCTGAGCAAGCTGGCAATGGCCGATATATTCCTGATCGCGCTTTACATAGTCATCGGCAAGGGCACGGGCGTAGGGCGGATCGAAATCGGCTGGGGTCTTTATCTTTTCAGCGCCTGCATACTTGCATCAATGGCGATTGGTCTCGCGACGCCGAAAAACTGCTTCTCCCGCCCGAAAACATAGACGGTCAGCCGCCGCCCGGGCGGCGCATCACTTGCGCGCGCGCGCGCGAGGAGCGAAAAGCGTTGACATGGCAAAACCCGTCACGACCTTTCATTGCACGGCCTGCGGCGCGACACACAAGAAATGGGCCGGGCGTTGCGACGCATGCGGTGAATGGAATTCGATCATCGAGGAAATCCCGCTTGGCACGGGTCCCGCGTCAAGGTCGCTGGGGGCCAAGCGCGGGGTCAAGCTGTCCCTGACCGATCTCAGCGCCCGGGAAACGCCCCCGCCGCGCACGGGATCGGATTTGAAGGAAATGGACCGGGTGCTTGGCGGCGGACTGGTTCCCGCTTCGGCGGTGCTGGTGGGCGGTGATCCGGGGATCGGAAAATCCACGCTGCTGTTGCAAGCGGCAGCGAGCCTTGCCCAGCGCGGCCTCGGATGCGTCTACGTATCCGGCGAGGAAGCCGCGGCCCAGATACGAATGCGTGCGCGGCGGCTGAGGTTGAGCGACGCGCCGATAAGGCTCGCCTCCGACACCAATCTGCGCAATAT
>JBCCVK010000055.1:0-10133 GCA_039195495.1 Pseudomonadota bacterium | reverse complement strand
TACCAGCATAGCGGATAATGCGCCGATACGCCCCTTGGACGAACCGCCAGCCGGGCGATTGACGATCCAATACGCACCCGACGCCGCCGAGATCATGGAGAATCCACCGCGGTTCACCTGGATCCCGGCCATCGATGACGAGGTGGCCTATGCCTTGTCGGTCGTGGCCAGTGACGGGTCGGAACGGCTTTATCCGGATATCCCGGTCAACTTCTTCACGCCACCGGACATATTTCCGGCCGGCGATTACACCTGGAAATACTGTGTCTGGAACAAGGGTCGCCCCGTGAGCACGTGGAGCCGTATCCGCAGCTTCACCATCGCTGAGGGCTTGCCGGAAACCCCGCTTGCCCCGCGCGAGACCCGCTACGGGGCCGTGGCACAGGCGCATCCGCGCCTCTGGCTGAACGCTGCGGGGGTTGCCGCGTTCCGGTCGGCGCTTGAAGGGAACCCCGATCATTGCGGCTGGTCTGCCTTTATGGACCGCTCGGTCGTCCCCTGGGCGCAGCGACCGCCAATGTCCGAGCCCGCGCCTTACCCGAATGACACGCGGGTCGCGCATATCTGGCGCCAGACCTATATCGACTGCCAGGAACTCCTCTACGCCATTCGCCATCAGGCGATCGCCGGGAAAATCCTTCAGGACGCCGCATTGATCCGGAACGCGAAGGCCTGGCTGCTGGAGGCGGCGCGCTGGGATCCGGATGGAACCACGTCGCGCAGCTATACCGACGAATGGGCGTTTCGCGTGAACCTGGCGCTCGCCTGGGGCTATGACTGGCTGTATGACGATCTGACGGATGACGAGCGCTTGACCGTTCGGACCGCATTGCTGGCGCGCACCCGGCAGGTGGCCGATCACTGCATCCAGAACGCGCGCATCCATCTTTTCCCGTTCGACAGTCATGCCATCCGCTCAATTTCCGCCGTGCTCGTTCCAGCTTGCCTTGCCATGCTGGGCGAAGAGCCGGAGGCCGAGGAATGGCTGAACTATGCGGTCGAATTCTTCTTCACCGTCTATTCGCCCTGGGGGGACCGCGACGGCGGCTGGGCGGAGGGCCCGCATTACTGGATGACGGGCATGGCCTATCTGATCGATGCGGCCAACCTCTTGCGCAGCGCGGCGGGGATCGACCTCTACCGGCGGCCCTTCTTCCAAAGGACGGGGGATTTCCCGCTTTATACCAAAGCGCCCGACACGCGCCGCGCGACCTTTGGCGACGACAGCACGATGGGCGATCTGCCATGCCTCAAGGTCGGCTACAATCTGCGCCAGTTCGCAGGCGTCACCGGCAATCCGGCCTATCAGTGGTATTTCGAGGAAATCCGCCGCAACGATCCCGGCACCGAGAAAGCGTTCTACAATTGGGGATGGTGGGATCTGACCTTCGACGATCTGATGTTTGCCCATGACTTCGATGGCATCGAGGCCGTGCCGCCGGGGCCTGCGGACCGTCTGAGGTGGTTCCGGGGAATCGGCTGGGTCGCCATTCAATCGCGGATGGACGATCCGGGCCGTCACATCCAGTTCGTGATGAAATCCAGCCCCTGGGGATCGATCAGCCACAGCCATGGGGATCAAAACGCCTTTTGTCTGGCGGCCTTTGGCGAGGATCTCGCCATCCAATCCGGTCACTATGTCGCGTTCAATTCGTCCATGCACCGGAATTGGCGGCGGCAGACGGTTTCGAAGAACGCCATCCTTCTAAACGGCAAGGGACAATATGCCGGGCGTGACAAGGCCGCGGCGATGAAGGCGGCGGGCCGTATCCTCGAGGCGCGCGAGGCCGAGGATCACATCTTTATTCGTGGTGACGCGACGGCAGCCTATCAGAGCCTGACGCCCGATGTCAGCCAGGTCTTGCGCGATGTCTATTTCGTTCACGACAGTTATTTCGTGATCGTCGACCGGGTCGATGCGACCGCGCCGCTGACGCTCGACTGGCTCATGCACGCCAACGCCCCGATGGATCTGGGCGCCACGACCTTCCGGTATTTCGGCACGCGTGCCGGCCTCTACGGCAAGTTCCTCTGGTCCGAAGCCGGCCCTCCGGAGATAACGCAGACAACCGGTTTTCCCGGGGTCGATCCGGCAGAGATCGAAGGTCTGGACGAAAGCACCCATGTTCGTGCCGCCTTCCCGGCGGCCCGCAGTCATCAGATTGCGACGCTGCTGGTGCCCTATCCCGCGAACGCCCCACGCCGGGTCTTCCACTTCCTGGACGATCAGGGCTACGACTGCGATCTTTACTTCACCGACGCCGATGACCGCACCTTCAAGATCGGCATCCCGAAATCCCTCAGAAACCGATAGGATACGCCATGCTGCAGACACAAATCGACTCCGCCGCCTCCACGCTCAGCCTTCGGGGCAAGACGGCGGTCGTCACCGGCGGCGGTCGCGATATCGGGCGGGCGTGCGCCATGCGCCTTGCGCGGGCGGGGGCGGCGGTCGCGATCAACTATCACAGCTCTGCCGAAGGGGCCGAGCGCGCGGTGGCTGACATCACCGCCGAGAATGGGGCCGCCGTGGCGTTGCAGGGCGACATGACTTCGGACGACGACGTGACCAATCTGATCGAAACGACCCGCCGGTCGCTGGGAGAACGGATCGACATCCTCGTACATGTCACCGGCGGGCTGATCGCGCGCAGGACCATCGACGAAATGGATGTAGATCACTGGAACAAGGTGATGGATCTGAACACGACGTCGTTCTTCCGTGTGGTGAAGGCCGTCTTGCCGCATATGACGGCGGGTGGGGCGATCGTCGGCCTGGCAAGCCAGGCAGGGCGCGACGGCGGCGGCCCCGGCGCCGTGGCCTATGGCGCGGCAAAGGGCGCCGTGATGACCATGACCCGCGGGCTGGCCAAAGAGCTTGGCCCCGACATCCGCGTCAACTCGGTCTGTCCCGGAATGATTGATACGGACTTCCACAACGTATTCACCAAGCCCGAAGTGCGCGCTCACGTCGCCGGCATCACGCCGCTGAAGCGCGAAGGCGCATGCGAAGACGTGGCCAATCTGGTGGCCTATCTGGCTTCGGATCAGGCGGCATTCATCACAGGGGCGAATGTCGATATCAACGGTGGAACCCTGTTTTCGTAGAAGGTGCCCGCCATGACCGTCGACGATCCTGCCGATACCGGTGAATCCTACGCCACGCTCGCACTCTATCAACCGCCCACTGCACACAAAGCCTTGTTTTCCCAGGCGCTTGATCGCGCGCTTGCCAAGATCGGACAATTGGTTCCCGTCTTCGGCCTGCGTAATCCGCGCATGGGACTTGCGGGAACCTACATCTATGAGTTCTGTACCGAGGACGAGTGGGTCGCGAGTTTCTGGTCCGGGCAACTCTGGCTCGCCTATTCCCTGACGGGCGACGAGCGGTTGAAGAACAGCGCGCGGGCGCGCCGGTCGTATTTTCAGCGCATATTGGAAAATCCCGCCTGGCACGATCACGACCTGGGCTTCTTGTATTCACTTTCCTGTGTCGCCGATTACAAGCTCACCGGAGACGAGAAATCCCGCGCCATGGCGCTTCGTGCCGCCGATTTTCTCGCGGCCCGCTGGCGTCAGCCGATGCCGTTCGTAATGTGCTGGAACCCGATGCGCCGCGACACGCCGGAATTCGCCGCGCGAAAGACGCGGACGATGAATATCGACAGCCTGCAAGGGATGGCGCTGTTGTATTGGGCATATCGTGAGACCGGGCAAAATTCGTTTGCCGACATCGCCAACATGCATAACGAGACGGCCATGGCATATCTGGTCCGCGAGAACCACAGCTCCTACCATGCCTATGAGTTCGACGCCGCAACCGGGAAGCCGGTGCGGGGATTCACCCATCAGGGAATGGGTGATGAAAGCTGCTGGTCGCGCGGGCAGGCCTGGGCCATTCACGGCTTTGCGCAGAGCTATCTGAATACCGGTAACGTGCATTTTCGCGATACGGCGGCACGCATGGCCGATTACATCGCCGACAAGCTGCCCGAGGATGGAATTCCGCTTTGGGACTATGATCTTTCGGCGGATCACCAGCCGTATCGCGACACCTCGGCGGCGGCGATCACGGCTGCCGGTCTTTATACGATCGCAAAAGGTTTCGGTCCCGGCCGGGAGGCGGCGCGATACACCGCCCTCGCCGACCGGATCCTGTCGGGACTGGTCGAACATGCCGACATTTCGGGGATCGTCGCCTCCCAAGGGCTGCTGAAAGAGGGGGCGGCCTTCGTCGGCCTGGGATGCGCGGACAACCTGTTGCCATATGGTGATTATTACTATCTCGAAGCACTGATGCGCGCGATGGGGCACACGGAATTCTTCTGGTAGGCGCAGCACGCCTCTCGCGACCGACCGGTGTCCGGGGAATGTTTCCCCGCATGACCCTCGGCGGGGATGTCAGCCACCGCGCGCAGCGGCCCCTTCCGCCGCAGCGGCGGGCATGGCCTGATATTCAAACATCGAAAAACGCGCTTCCCCGGCCCGGCCCGTCAGATCAAAAGCGATCATGCCGACGAACGCGCCGGTGAACGACTGATGCTCTCCCGGGGGGCCTTCATCGGAAATGAGCGAGGCGTCGAGCACTGGTCCGATCCGTATCCAGTCGCGCCCCGGTTGTCGCCAGCGAAATGTCTGCCGGTCTTCGCAGACATCGACCGCCAGTTCCACAGGACCCTCCGCGAGATCGGCCGGGCTCTCCCCCGGCGTCAGAGCGCCGTCAGGATAGTCCCCCGTGCTTGAAAGCAATTGCAGGCATCGACCGCCATCGGCCCGCGCCGTAACGACGACGCCGTGAAACTTGTAGCGGTTATAATAGGTTACAAGTCCCGCACCTTGCTGATAGGTGTCGGGCTGAAACTCGAGACGGGTCGATGCGCGGTAGATGCCATGTTCCTGCCGCCGGGCGACAAGCGATTGTTCGAACCAGCTTCCAGGGCTTTCCCTGCCCGTAAGGACAAGGGCGCCCGGCTCAAGCCGAAACAACCGCTCGGGATAAGGTGTCCGCAACCATTGAAATTCGAGCGGCAGTCGCCCGGTGTCGAAACATGTCTTCACCACCCCCTTGGGCGCCACGCGTTCGACAGCGGATGCAAGCGGCACGATCGCGCGTGGAAGCACGCCCCCCTTTTCGAGATAAAGCCAGTCGTCCTCCCCCCAGATGCAGCGCTCGATTCCGGTTTCGCGGCCCATGGGGCAGAACCGGCCAGGCAGCGGCCGTCCCATCAGGAACGTGTGATAGGCTTCGCCTTCCGGTGTCTCGACATATTGGCCATGGCCCGTGCGTTGGATCGGATGATCGGGCGCGTCGGCGGCGGTGATGACGTGACGTGCGGGATGATTTTCGTAAGGTCCGAATATGTTGCGTGACCGGGCCAGCGACACGGCATGCGCATATCCGGTGCCCCCTTCCGCGGTCGTTAGATAATAATACCCGTTCCGCTTGAAAATATGCGGCGCCTCGGTAAGTCCGCGGGAGGTGCCCGGATAAATATTTCTCGGGCTTCCGATCAGACCCGCATCGGGCGACCATTCCTGCAGCAGGATGCCGTCGAAGGACGCATGGGCGGGATTCGCCCCCGTCCCGGGGCCGCGATGGTTCCATTGCATGTTCATGAACCATTTACGGCCGTCGTCGTCGTGAAAGAGCGAAGGGTCGAAACCGGATGAGTTCACATAGATCGGATCCGACCAATCCGCTTCGATATCCGTGCTGGTCACGACATAATTATGCGTGTCCTTGAAGCTGCCCGCCAGTCGCTTGACATCGGTATATACGAGCCAGAACAGGCCGTCGGCATGGGAAAGGCATGGCGCCCAAATCCCGCCGCTGTCCGGATTGCCGCGCATGTCGAGTTGACTGGCCCGCTTGAGCGGACGTGCAACGAGGCGCCAGTTCACGAGGTCGCGCGAATGGTGGATCTGCACACCCGGATACCATTCGAACGTGGAAGTCGCGATGTAATAGTCGCCCCCGACCCGACAGATGGACGGGTCAGGATTGAAGCCGGGAAGGATTGGGTTGTGAATCATGATCGCAAAAGTTCTTCGGCCGCCCGTGGATTCAAGGGGGCGGGCCTTTCGCAAGTCGTGGACAATTCCATGAAGGCCCCGCTCTCACCCGAACGAAGGATCGACGTCATCGCGTCCACAGCATGTAGCGCAAGCTCAAGCGCGCAACGATGGGCACGGTTTTCGCGGATTGCGGCGATCATGTCCGCGAGACCGGCGGTTCGGTAATTCGCACGCGGCGTGGCGCTGTCGGGTTGTACGTTCGGACGTCCGAGAGGGTGATCCCACGGGTCGACGGGCCGAATCGTTCCATCGGGTCCGGCGATCTCCGGTTGCCCGCCGAAGAAATTCGGATCGGGCGCGAAAAGGCTGCCCTTGGTGCCATAGAGTTCCAGATGCGCATGACGATGAGCTTGTACATCCCAACTCGCGCCAAGGGTGACGATCGCGCCCGACGCGAATTCGAGCAGCGCATGGATCGTGGTCGGCGTCTCGACCGGAATCACCTCGCCCTTACGGGGGTCCGATAGGATCGTGCGGGTCGGAGTGGCCGAAGTGGACATCGATCCAACGCGCGCGACGGGACCCAGCAGCTGGATCAGATTGGTAATGTAGTAGGGACCGACATCCAGCACCGGCCCCGCGCCCCGACGAAAGAAGAAATCCGGGTTCGGATGCCAATGCTCCATGCCGCGACCCATCACATGGGCGGTTCCTGACACGACCTTGCCGATCGCGCCCTCGTCGATCAGTGCGCGGACCTGTTGATGCGCGCCGCCAAGAAACGTATCCGGGGCGCATCCGACCCTCAATCCCGCACGTTCCGCCCGCCGCCGCAGTTCGGCCCCTTCTTCCAGCGTCAAAACCAGGGGTTTTTCGGAGTAGACGTGCTTGCCGGCTTCGAGGATCGCCGCGCTGACTTCGAAATGCGCCGATGGAATCGTGAGATTCACGACCACGTCGATATCCGCGGCGTTGAGCAACTCCTCCACGGTCATGGCGCGGACTCCGAATTCAGTCGCGCGCGACTTGGCGGCGACCGCGTCGATATCCGCGACCGCGCGGATTTCAAATCCGCCGAATTGGGGGCCGAGTTGCAGATACGCCTTGGAAATGTTGCCGCATCCGATCAGGCCGACACCGAGTGCTTTCATATCCGGTTTCCTTCAGAATTTGCGTGCCGAGGCGATCGAGCGTTCGGCAAAACGTCGATCATCGGCGGGATTGTCGTGTTCCATGATGAAATACCTCGCCTTGGTCGCGGCGAGCGTGTTCATGATTCCAGGCCAATCCATCACGCCGTGGCCGACATCGGCCCATCCATCCTCATGCGCGCCCGCGCCCGGCGGCGCGATGTCCTTGACATGTACGGATATGATGCGATCGGCGTATTTGCCGATCCATTCGATCGGGTCCTCTCCGCCGATCTGCACCCATGCGACGTCGATCTCGAGGCAAAGATCGTCGGAACCCGCAAGGATCAGATCCAATGGTTTGTCGGCCCCGCCGAGATCGGCGAACTCATAGTCGTGATTGTGCCAGCCGAAGCTCAGTCCCGCATCCCGGATCGGTTTTCCGGCTTCGGCCAGATCGCGGCCGAAGGTCGCCCAGCCTGCCGCGTCACGCTGCCGGGTGCCGACCGCCGGAACGAATATCGCCTCGATCTCGAGGGCGAGAGCGATCCGGATCACACGATCCGGCGCATCTCGCACCATCTCGAAACCGAAATGAGCGGTCGGCATCGCCAGACCGTTGGCGGCCAACCCATCCTTCAAAGCATCGATATCCACCCCGGATCCGAAGAGACCGGAATAACCTTCGACTTGATGATAGCCGAAGCCCGCAACCATCTCGAGCGTCTTGGCCAATGGCGGAAAGTTACGTGAACTATAGAGTTGATACGAGAATTTGCGCATAACGTGGCCCTTTCGAAGATCAAGCGGACTGGCAAGTCGCCAGATGAGAATTTCGCGGCGCAGACGCCGCCATCCGATATCCGTCACCGAGCATGGCGTAAAACGACGCTCCCGATAGAAGCGGGGGGCCCTTCTGCGAGGACCGTTCGAGCGGGCCGGTCTCGATGGCGTCTTCGGGTCGATCAAAGCGGTTCGTTCGCAGCGCCCGCGTCACAAGCGAAGCTCGGTTTCCAAATCGAAAAAGGAAGCCTGTGCCGGCGAGAATCCCATTTTGAGCGTATCGCCCGAATGAATGCTGGTCTGTCCATCGATCCGGATGCGAAACCGCTCACCGGCGAAGGTGGTCCAGACCAGCGTATCCGATCCCATCGGTTCCACGATTTCGACAATGGCATCGGCTGAAATCGCCATTGCCGTGGCGGCGTCGCCGGTTGCGATATGCTCGGGGCGAATCCCCATCACCGAGGGGCCGGCGGGGCGGCGGGCGAAGGGATATCCGTCGACCGGCAGCATGATATCGCCGACCCGGAAACCCGAGGCGTCGAGAACGCCTTCGAGAAAGTTCATGGACGGGGAGCCAATGAAATCGGCCACATAGCGATTGCCCGGACGCGAATAGATCTCGGCGGGTGAGGCGAGCTGCTGAATCGCGCCGCCTTTCATGATGGCTATACGGTCGGCGAGGGTCATCGCCTCGACCTGATCATGGGTTACGTACACGATGGTATTGCCCAGTTGCTGATGCAGCCGCTTGATCTCGACCCGTAAGTCCGCTCTCAGTTTCGCATCGAGATTGGACAGGGGTTCGTCGAAGAGAAAGACGTCGACGTCGCGAACCAACGCCCGGCCGATCGCAACGCGCTGGCGCTGCCCGCCGGAAAGGGCTCCGGGCTTTCGCTTCAGAAGCGCTTCAATCTGTAAGATTTCCGCGGCGCGGGCAACCCGCTTCTTGATTTCGTCCCGCGGCACGCCGGCGTTGCGAAGCCCGAAGGACAGATTGCCCTCGACCGACATTTGCGGATAGAGTGCGTAGGACTGGAAAACCATGCCGATCCCGCGCTCCGACGGTTCCTTCCAGGTGACGTTCCGGTCCTTGATGAAGATCTGACCATCCGAAACCTCCAAAAGCCCGGCGATGCAATTCAGCAACGTGGATTTTCCACAGCCCGACGCCCCGAGCAGCACGAGAAATTCGCCGTCATGAATGTCGAGATTCAACCCTTTGAGGACGTTCACCGCCCCGAAATTCAACTCGAGGTCTCTGATTTCTACGCTGTGCATGGATTAACCCTTTACCGCGCCGGCGGCGATGCCGCGGACGAAAAGTTTGCCTGAAACGAAGTAGATGACCAACGGCACCATACCCGTCAAAAGGGTCGCCGCCATATTGACATTGTATTCCTTCACGCCCTGCACCGAATTGACGATGTTATTGAGCTGCACGGTCATCGGGTAATGTTCGGGCTTGGTGTAAATCACCCCGAAAAGGAAATCGTTCCAGATGCCGGTAACCTGCAGGATTATCGCCACGACGAAAATCGGCAACGACATCGGCAACATGATCCGAAGATAGATCCCCCAAAAGCCGGCCCCATCGACACGGGCGGCCTTGAAAAGCTCCTCGGGAACCGAGGTGAAATAATTCCGGAAAAGCAGCGTCAGGATCGGCATCCCAAAGACCGTGTGGACCAGTACGAGCCCCCACAACGATCCATAAAGCCCCAGTTCCCGCAATATGATGACGATCGGATAGAGCATCACCTGATAAGGGATGAAGGCGCCGAGGATCAGAATGGTGAAAAACACCTCGGATCCCTTGAAGCGCCAATTGGCGAGGGCATAACCGTTCACGGAGGCCACCGCGATCGAGAGGAATACCGATGGAAGCAGGATTTGAACGGAATTCCAAAAGCCGCGTGAAAGCCCGTCGCAGTTGATGCCCGTACACGCTTCGGACCATGCTTTGACCCAGGGCTGGAACGTAATTTCGACCGGTGGCGAGAAAACGTTGCCCAACCGGATCTCGGGCATCCCCTTCAGCGAGGTGACGACCATCACGTATAAGGGCAGCGCATAATAGAATGCCACGACAATCAGCACGCCATAGAGCATGACGTTGGCCCGACTGAAGCGCCGGCGCGGCTTGGGGCCGCGGGGCCCGGACATTTCGGGGCGCGCGGGGATCGGGTCTGCGGCAGCGGACGG
>JBCCVK010000054.1:0-10141 GCA_039195495.1 Pseudomonadota bacterium | reverse complement strand
CCGCGAAGATCGGTGCCAGGGTCGACACCGATCCGTCCATCAATCCGGCCAATCCTGGCTGCACCCAGGTCAGAATGAATTGCCGTTTGGCCACATGCTCTTCCTGATCGCGCATACCGCTGTCGAGATGCCCCTCCATCAAGACCCCTGCCTTCGTGGAATGCCTGGCCTCGGACGCCGCGAGATCGCCGAGACGCTTTCGGGTCCCGATGTCGGTGGTGCGTTTGGCGGCGATCTCGTAGAAATGCTTTGCTTCGCGCTCCATGAGCTCGGCTTCCTGCCGCATGCGGTCCAAACCGAGATTCTCAACCAGCCAAAGCGGGCGGCGCGCATAGTATCCCGACACATGTTCGCGCCGGATCAACGGAATCACGTCGCCGAATCTCTGCCGGTGCACCTCCAGCAATTGCTGTCTGTGTGTATCTTCCTCGTCCGCCATCGCGTCAAACACCGCAGCGGAGGACGGAAAATCCCGCCGAAGCCGGTCGGCATAGTGCCGGTAGATTCGCGCGTCATCCTCTTCCGAAGAGATTGCCAGAGCCAGAATTTGCTGCTCCGACAAATCCCCGAACCGTTTGCGCTGTCCGAAGCCCGTAATCATGAGATCCTTCCTTGCAGAAACCCAGATTAATGGGCCGCGCGCAAACGACAACCCCGCTTTGCGGAAATAATCGACCGGCGCGGCGGGAACCGGCCCTGACGGATCGGTTCACCCAATGGGACGGCCGAGGGAAGGACCCGAGATTCCGACGCCACGCTCTCGCTGGGTGTAAAAAGGGCGAAACGCTTGTCTGTTCTTTCAGACTTACGGCCTATATCGTGAAAAGTGAACGCACCGGTTCGAATTTTTATGTCATCCTCGCAGCGAGGGGGTCCCCGTGAATATCGAAACGCAGATCAAGCGCGGCCGAAAATTCGATCAGGTACTGGACGGTGCCCGGAAAGTCTTCATGAATACCGGTTACGAAGGCGCCAGCGTCGATATGATCGCCAAGACAGCAGGCGTGTCGAAGGCAACCCTCTACAGTTATTTCCCCGATAAAAGCATTCTTTTCGTCGAGGTCGCCAAAGACGAATGCACACGTCAGGCCGAACGCTCGCTGACCATCGAAGACATGGAAGCCGGCCCCCGCACCGTATTGACTCAGGTGGGTCGCAACATGGTCGACTTCATCACTTCACCCTTCGCTCAGCGGGTTTTCCGCATCTGCGTGGCTGAATCGGACCGATTTCCCGAATTGGGGCGCGAATTCTATCAGACGGGCCCGGCGCGGGCGCATGAAATGATGACGGTCTACCTTTCGATTGCGGCCGGGCGAGGCGAAATGGAAATCGACGACATCGATATGGCCGCCATGCAGTTCAGTCAACTTTGCAAGGCGCATTTGTTCGACCAGCTGGTCTTCAACGTAATCGACGAGGCGTCACAGGCCGACAAGGATCACGTGGTATCCAATGCCGTGGAAACCTTCCTGGCCCGATATGGCACCGGCAGGATCTGACGCCGGCGCGACGGAAAATACCTTTCATCCCCTTCGGTAAACGACGACGGATCGGATCGATTTGCCTGCGCGCATCAGATCGAAGCCCCCGTTGACGTCGGCCAGACCCATCGTGCGGGGATCATCGGATCGATCTCGATTTTCTTCTCCATATGCCAATCGACGATCTTGGGCGCATCCGTCCGGCCCCTGGCACCGCCGAGAGCCGTCCCGCGCCAGACCCGTCCGGTGATCCGTTGAAAGAGGCGTGCGGCAATCTCCGCCCCCGCAGGGGCCGCGTGGCTGCCGGTCTCGATCTTGGCGGTATTGATCATCGCGCCGATACCCGCCGTCACGCCGCCACCGATGTAGCATGTTTTGTCGAAGGGCGCGGCCTCGCGCACCTTGGACAAGGCGATTTCGGGCGGGACCGTATGGTTCGGAAACGCGGAGAGCCCATGGAATGCAGGATCGGCGCGCCGTCGAGCGTGCTGAAACGGCCGGTGCCGTCGGGGATGAGCCCCTGACCTCGCGCAACGCGGATCGCCCGGCGGAGCTTGGTCTTGGGGTTGCGCCAGTATTCGCAGGCACGACATTCCGGCGTGTAAAGCGGAATCACATGATCGCCCGGCTTCAGCCTCGTCACGTCTTCGCCAACCTCAATCACCACCCCGGCCCCTTCATGGCCGAGAATCGGCGGAAACGATCCCTCCGGATCGGCCCCCGACAGGGCGAATTCGCCCGTGTGGCAAATGCGGGTGGCCTTGATTTCCACCAGAACCTCGCCCGCCCCGCCCGCGGGCCATTCAGGTTCACATCCATGATTTCCAGCGGCTTGCCCGCGGCAAGAGCGACGGCGGCACATGTGCGCATTCCCGTCCCCCCTGGTCTGCTTGGAACAGCGCGGGCAATTCCGAGAATACTTCAATTCCATGCGACATTTCTCGACTTCACCCGCGACACACCCCTTGAAAATCCATCCGGGGTCGGCGATGTGATGAAGATGTCGCCGAAAGCATTCGCCACCATCGCGTTACTCGTCCTCTTGCCGGGATGTCTGTCCGACACCCCGCAGCCATCGCCTGATGCCGCCTCGTGCGGCGCTTCCGATTTTCAATACCTGCGGGGTCGGTCCGTGGATGTGTTGGCGGCCATGACCTTTCTCGCGCCCATGCGCGTCATCGGTCCGGAAACCGTCGTCACAATGGATTTCCTTCCCAATCGCCTGAATGTGGTGCACGATGCCGATCGGATCATCACGCGCGTCTATTGCGGCTGATTTCATGTAAACCCGGCGGGCTTCGTCGCCCGGATCGTTTCATATCGGCCAAGCCGCCCATTGCGGCGCATCTCCGGAACGCGGTTCGGACGGTCAGTCCTCCGGCGGTTGCGGCCGCGCGTCCGGCGCCAGCCCCTCAGACCGCCCAGCGCGGTGGGCGCCGCTCGAAAAAGGCGGTAATACCCTCGGAAGCCTCTCCTCCCTCCCACTGCGCAATCAGCGCCTCGACCGACATGCCCATCGTGGCTTCGGTGATTGGCGGCCCAAGACGGCGTGCCAACGCCTTGGCCGCGGCCACGGCGCCCGGCGCGCAACCGAGATACGGGACGACTTCCGCCTCGACAGCCGCCTCCAGCCCTGCCGACGGAACGATGGACGCCACGAGTTCCAGCCGCCGCGCTTCCTCGGCATCGAAGCGGCGCGCAGACATGAAGACGCGCCGTGCTCTGGCTTCGCCCATTCGGGCCAGAACATAAGGCCCGATGGTGGCCGGGATCAGCCCGAGTCTGGTTTCCGTCAGGCCGAACTTGGCCGTGTCAACGCAAACGGCCACGTCGCAAACCGACATCAGGCCGATTCCACCGCCGAAGGCCGGCCCCTGTATCCGACCGATCACCGGCTTGGGGAGCGTGTTCCAATCGTAAAGCATGCGCGCCAGCGCCAGCGCCTGTGCGTGGCGTTGTTCGGACGTGGCTGCGATTTGCGCCTTCATCCAGCCCAGATCGCCGCCGGCGCAAAAACTCTTGCCTTTGCCGGTAAGGATCACCGCGCGCACGCGCGCATCGTCGGCGAGTCGCCGGGCCGCCATGGTCAACTCGGTGATCATCCGCTCGTCCAACGCATTGTGAACACCGGGCCGGTTCAAGATCACCATCGCGACGCCGCGCGGGTCCACATCGATCTCAACAGTTTCCATGTCGCCCTCAAAGATTTTTCGATCGGAATTGCACGGGAGAAGGATTCAGCCCTTCGTCCGCATCGCCTGCGCCATCCTTCCCGCCGCCGCAACCGCTGCCGCATCCAGTCCGGTTTCGAAACCCATCGCCTCGACATGCGCCAAGACGGTTTCCGTCGCCACGTTGCCCTGCGCCCCGGGCGCATAGGGGCAGCCGCCCAACCCTGCTACCGCGGCGTCGAAAACCCGCAGTCCAAGCTCCAGAGAGGCCCCGATATTTTGCAGCGCGCATCCGTTGGTGTCGTGGTAATGTCCGGCCAATTCCGCCGCGGGAATACCGGTCAACACGGTCTCCAGCATCGCGCCGACCGTCTCCGGGGTGCCTTTGCCTATGGTATCGCCCAAGGATATCTCGTAGCAGCCCATCGCCTTCAACGCCTGCGCCACCTCGGCCACTCTATGCGGCGGGGTCGGACCGTCGAAGGGACAATCGGTCACGCAAGAGACATATCCGCGCATGCCGATGCCGGCCGCTTTCGCGGCCGCCGCGACGGGGGCGAACCGGTCCAGACTTTCCGAGACGGAACAATTCAGGTTGGCCCGGCTGAAACCCTCGCTCGCCGAAGCGAAGATCGCAATTTCATCCGCCCGCGCCTGCATCGCTCGCTCGAACCCTTTCATATTCGGAGTCAGCGCGGTGTAAGAGACGCCCTCGACCCGCACGATCCCCGCCAGAACGTCACCGCCATCCGCCATCTGCGGGATCCATTTCGGGCTGACGAAACTCGCCGCCTCGATTCGCTTGAACCCAGCGCGGCTCAACGCATTCACCAGCGCGATCTTCTCCGCCGTCGGAATGCATCGCTTTTCGTTCTGCAACCCGTCCCGCGGGCCGACTTCGAAAATCTCAATCCGTTCAGGCATCCCAAGCCTCGTAAAAATCCCGCGCGTAAAGTTTCGTATCGGCGGGCAGGCTACGGATGAACCCTTCCCGCGCGGTGATCCTTTCATACCATGCCGTCAGCAGCGGCATCGTATCGTGCAGCGTGAAATGCCGCGCCATATAGACCGCCTGTCCCACACCCACATCCGCCGCCGAAAATCCGCTTTTCAGCAGATGGCGCCGACCGTCAGACAGTAACGCCTCAAGCGCTTCGAAACATTTCTCGATCCGCTTGGCTTCCAGCTTCATCACGATCGGACTGCGCATGCTGTCATTGTAAAGCACCACATGCTGCTGGGTCAGCGTGGCGGTATGCTGGCTGATCGTTTCCGCGAAATGTATCCAGATCAACCAGTCCACCCGCTCCGCGTGACCGGGCGGGCGGCCCAATTCCTCGGGCGAGAACCGTTCGCACAGGGTCTCGGCGATCGCACCGGTCTCCCAGATCAATTGCCCGTCCAACTCCAGCGCCGGCACCCGACCGGCTGGATTCAGCGCCAAGTATTCGGAACCGCGCAATGTCTTGTCGAAAGGCCATTCGACGATTTCGAACGCAACCCGCAACTCGTTGAGCAGCCACAGGGATCGCATCGATCGGGTTTGAGGGCAGTGATGCAGACGGATCATTCGGTTTCCTCCTCAAGCGTGACCAGCAGAGCCCCATGCCCGACCTGAGAGCCGACTTCGGCCAGAACCTCGGCGATCTGACCCGCACGGGGCGCAATCAACGTGTGTTCCATCTTCATCGCCTCCAGCACGACCAGAGACTGCCCTTCGACCACCCTGTCTCCGCGGGCGACCATCATCGCCTTCACCAGCCCTGGCATCGGCGCTTCGATCCCGTTGTCGCCTTTGACCGAGACGGTCCGATCCAACGGATCGATCCGCTGAAAATGATAGTTGTTCCCCCAAAACACGCTGATCCCGGCAGTGTGGACCAGGATCTCGGCGTCGACCTGGGCGCCGTCGACGAACCAGCGATCATCGTCCCGCGCGATCAGATGCCGTGCCTCGCCGACCGTCACCTCAAAGCGGCGCGGCCCGGCGGCCGTCACGCGCGCGGCGATCTCGGCCTCTCCGTTCATGAAGCGCACGGTCTGGGTCATCGCCGCCCAAAGCGCGAAACCGGCGTGGCTCCGCGCCGTCTCATGCAACCCCATCGCTCCGAGGGCGGCCAGCGCCAGCGTTCGGGAACAGGGGGCAGGCGGCGTGGACAATGCCGCGACCTCACGATCGATCAGTCCCGTATCGACCCCCCCGTGCGCGAAATCCTCATGTCGCGCCAGCGCCCGCAGAAATGCCAGATTCGTGACGGTTCCCGCCACCTGCGTCCCCGCGAGGGCCCGCTCCAACCGGTTCAGCGCCGCGCGGCGCGTGGGGCCGTGCACGATCAGCTTGGCGATCATCGGGTCGTACCACGGACTGATCGCGTCGCCCGTTCGGACGCCGGTATCGGCCCGCACGTGATCGGGAAAGGACAGATGCGCCAACGTGCCGGTCGCCGGTAAAAAACCCTTTTGCACATCCTCGGCGTAAAGCCGCGCCTCGAATGCATGACCGGCAATCGACAGATCGTTCTGACGGGCGGGCAGCCCCTCGCCCGCCGCGACCCGCAGTTGCCACTCGACCAGATCGATCCCGGCGATCGCCTCGGTCA
The DNA here is from genome assembly GCA_039195495.1 of Pseudomonadota bacterium. GTDB lineage: Bacteria > Pseudomonadota > Alphaproteobacteria > Rhodobacterales > Rhodobacteraceae > JBCCVK01. The sequence goes on along the minus strand of JBCCVK010000054.1, from coordinate 3,886 downwards.
CCGGATGCTCGACCTGCAGCCGCGTATTCATCTCCATGAAATAGAAACGGTCCTCGCGCAAGCCTTCGCTGGCATCCACGATGAATTCGACCGTCCCGGCCCCGGCATAGCCGATGGCTTCGGCGGCGCGCACTGCCGCGGCTCCCATCGCCGCGCGCATCGCTTCGGTCATACCGGGCGCCGGAGCCTCTTCGATCACCTTTTGATGACGGCGCTGCAGGGAACAATCCCGCTCGAACAAATGCACGGCCCGGACCCCGTCGCCGAAAATCTGCATCTCGATGTGACGCGCGGTCGCCAGGAATTTTTCAATCAGGACCGCGTCACTGCCGAAAGCCGTCCTCGCCTCTCCCCGGGCCGAGGCCAGCGCGGCCGCGAAATCCTCCCGCCGGTCGACGCGCCGCATTCCCTTGCCGCCGCCGCCCGCCACGGCCTTGATCAGAACCGGAAACCCGATGGCCGCCGCCGCATCGCGCAGTCGGCCGTCATCCTGGTCGTCCTCGTGAAAGCCGGGCACCACCGGCACCCCGGCCTTCTCCATCAGGGCCTTGGCCGCATCCTTCAACCCCATCGTGCGGATCGCCTTGGCCGAGGGTCCGATGAAGATCAGTCCCGCCGCCTCCACCGCCTCGACGAATTCCGGATTCTCGGACAAAAAACCATAACCCGGATGGATCGCCTCGGCACCCGTCGCCTTGGCCGCGGCAATGATCCGTTCCCCTTTCAGATAGCTGTCCGCCGGGGCCGGCCCGCCGACATGAACGGCCTCGTCGGCCAGGGCCACATGCCGCGCCCGTGCATCGGCGTCCGAATGGACGGCGACGACGCGCGTGCCCAGTCGCCGCGCCGTCTGGGTCACGCGGCAGGCAATCTCACCACGATTGGCAATCAAAATCTTGCGAAACATTGCATCCCTCCGCTGCGACCGGCATTGCGGCCGCCCTCGCATCGCCATTCAGTCCCGGGCCCCGACGGCCTAGCGGGTCGTCCAGCAAAGGCTCCGAAAATCCGATATCGGCGGCGATCGGCACCGAACCGCCCCGACTCCGCACAGGCGGTGAACTCACATCCTAAAGACACCGAAACGCGTCTCCCGGATCGGGGCGTTCAACACCGCCGACAGGCTCAGTGCCAGGATATCGCGGGTCTTGCGCGGATCCACGATCCCATCGTCCCACAACCTGGCCGAGGCATAAAGCGGATGCGATTGCGCCTCGAACATCTCGATCGTGGGACGTTTGAACGCCGCCTCCTCTTCGAGGGACCAGCCGCCGCCGGCGCGCTCGATGGCGTCACGCCTGACCGTGGCCAGCACGCTGGCAGCCTGTTCGCCGCCCATCACACCGATGCGGGAATTGGGCCAGGTCCACATGAAACGCGGCTGGTAGGCCCTTCCGGCCATTCCGTAATTTCCCGCACCGAAGGAAGCGCCGACCAGCACCGTAATCTTCGGCACCGAAGTGGTCGCCACGGCCGTCACCATCTTGGCGCCGTGTCGGGCAATACCCCCGCTTTCGTATTTCCGTCCCACCATGAAACCGGTGATGTTCTGAAGAAAAATCAGCGGTATGTGACGCTGCGAACAGAGCTCGACGAAATGCGCGCCTTTCTGCGCGGCCTCAGAGAACAGAACGCCGTTATTGGCGACGATACCCGCGGGGCAACCGTCGATATGGGCGAAACCGCAGACCAGCGTCTCGCCGAACCGGGCCTTGAACTCGTCAAAGCGGGATCCGTCCACGACCCGCATGACGACCTCACGGATATCATAGGGCGTGCGCAGATCGGCCGGCACGACCGACAACAACTCCTCGGGGTCGTAAAGCGGATCTTCCGGGGTGACCCGCTGAACCGTTTCGGGTTTTTTCCGGTTCAGCGCGGCCACCGCGCGTCGGGCCAGGGCCAGCGCGTGAGCGTCATTCTCGGCCAAGTAGTCGGCGACACCGGAAAGCCGCGTGTGTACGTCTCCGCCTCCCAGCTCTTCGGCGCTGACCACTTCGCCCGTGGCCGCCTTCACCAGTGGCGGACCGGCCAGAAAGATCGTCCCTTGTTCCTTGACGATGATCGTTACATCCGACATCGCAGGAACATAAGCGCCGCCCGCGGTGCAGGAGCCCATGACGACGGCGATTTGCGGAATGCCCTGCGCGCTCATCCGCGCCTGATTATAGAAAATCCGTCCGAAATGATCTCGATCCGGGAAGACTTCGTCCTGATTCGGCAGGTTCGCCCCACCGCTGTCCACCAGATAGACGCAAGGCAGACGGCATTCCCGGGCGATTTCCTGCGCGCGCAGATGCTTTTTGACCGTCAACGGATAATAGGTGCCGCCTTTCACGGTGGCGTCATTGCAGACGACGACCACCTCCTGGCCCATCACGCGGCCCACGCCCGCGATCATGCCGGCGCAGGGCGCGTCGCCATCATACAATCCATGCGCCGCCGTCGCGCCGATCTCCAGAAACGGCGCGCCCGGATCGAGCAGATTCGCCACCCTTTCGCGCGGAAGCATCTTGCCGCGCGCCACATGCCGGTCGCGCGCTTTCGGCCCGCCGCCCGCCGCAGCCGCCGCCGCCGCGCCGGCAACCTGTTCAAGCATGGAAAGATGCGCGGCACGGTTGGCCCTTGCCGCTTCGGTTCCCGGTGCGAAACCCGATGTCAGTTTCATGCGGTCCACTCCGGCGCAGGCAGGGCGTTACGCGTGATCAGCCAGCGCTGGCGATAGGCATAGCGCGCGGCGCGGGCGACATCGACCTGGAAACTGGCATTGACGGCAGCCGCGACGACGGCGCCGATAATCGGCACGATCTGGCCTATCTTATGTCGGGCGAGGTTGAAACCAAGCTGGCGCGCAACGCGCTCGACCACTTTCCCGATCACCCATTCCCCACCATTCCTCAGCACGTACTGCATCTCGGGCGCACTCAATTCTCTTGCAAGATTATTCAACGAAATCAATGTATTCTGGCGCTGCTCCGAGGCAAGCGCGGTCGCCGCGTCCAACACCATCAAACGAAACAGGCGTTCACCGTCATCGTTTTCGGTAAAACCGTAAACCACCCCCGTGGCCCGCACGTTCCGCGCCGCCAGCGCTATGGTCGCAGGCAGATCCACCGCCAATCCCGCCGCGCCGAACCATCCCGCCGCGCTTCCGGTGGCCGCGTTGGCACCTTGCGCCCAGGCCTGGACACGCAACGCGGCGGCATCGCAGGCGGTAAGATCGTCCGGGTCGTGGGATTGCAGCGCGGCCGGAATGGTCAGACCCGCCATACGATCCGCCTGACGAAGCGCCATGCGGACGACGCCCGGCGGGATCAATCGGGCAAGAACCCCACCGGCCGGGACCGTCAGCCGTTCCGCACCCCGGCCCAGTCGCGTGGCGCGGCGGTTTTCAAACGCCTTTTGCTCCTCGAGCGCGCGTCCGACGAGCTCCGCGAAACTTTCATCCTCATCAAATGACCGCATGACGTACCCGTTTTCGAATGAAGGCCCGCCGCAAACGCGCGGCCCGCCCGCCGATCTTCCGCATCACCCGATCCGGACCGAGCGATGCGCAGCCGACGCCGCTATATCCCCGCCTTTGGAAAATCCTTGAGAAACCTTGCCTGATGCCGGTGCCCCGAAGCACCTCCTTTCGCCCGCCCGCCGCAAGCATTCCAGGCAGGTCGAGCGTCACGGCTTTCGACATATTCCGGTGGGCTGCGGGTTCCGGCGCCGGAAGAACCGCAAGGCTTCCATCCGACCCGGCCCGATCCAACGCGCGGCCCGATAAGCGCATCCCATACATCGCGCACATCGACAGGCGATCTTCGCCGTCCCGCCTGAGGCGGCGGCGGCCATCCTGCGTGGCTGGATCGGCAACGCTGGCTAATTTGCGGAGTAGCGT
>JBCCVK010000053.1:0-10248 GCA_039195495.1 Pseudomonadota bacterium | reverse complement strand
GCAGCATCATGGTGGAAGCGGCGAACCCCTGGGCCAGGTTCTGGCTTTGAAACATCTTGTCATAGACGTATTTGGCCGGAACTTCGGAGGCGATGCCGGGCCCCCCCGAGGTTTGCGCAACCACGAGGTCATAGACCTTGACGATACCGCTGGCGATCAGAACCAGCGCGGTGACGAATACCGGTCGCATCATCGGAATGATGACGAAAAGATAGGTCTTCCAGGTCGGAATGCCGTCAACGCGGGCGGCTTTCCATATATCCTCGTCGATCCCGCGCAGACCGGCCAGCATGATCACCATGATCAGGCCGGTGCCCTGCCAGAGGCCGGCAATCAGGATGCCGAAAATGACGATCTTGGCATTGTAGAGCGGGTCGAAGACGAACGCCTCCCACCCCAGGCTGCGCACGACTTTCTGTATGCCGAATTCCGGATTCAGGATCCATTGCCAGACCAGCCCGGTCACGATGAAACTCAGGGCGAAAGGATAAAGGAAGATTGTCCGGAAAATGTTTTCGCCGCGGATCTTTCTGTCGAGCAAAGCAGCAAGCGTGAAGCCGATGACGAGGCTGAGGACAAGCGAGCAGGCACCGTAGATCGCGAGATTTTCGATGGAGATCAACCAGCGGCGCGTTTCCCAGAGCCGCTCGTATTGGGCGAGTCCCACGAATTCGAATCTGGGGAGAAGACGTGATGAGGTGAACGAGTGCACGACCGTCCAGACGGTGCCGCCGACGAAGACGACAAGCGCCGTCAAAATCATCGGAATCGATGCGATCTTCGCGGTAATGTTGCGAAACAGCGCGGATGGCCGACGGGCTTCGCGCGGCGCGCCAGCCGCGTCGATATTATCTGCAATCGTCATTGATCCTCCCCTTTACGCAACGGATGCGCCAACGGGATCCGCCCGGCCCCCATGGGTCAGCAAGGGCGGATCCGATGGTCCGGCTTCAATCCGCGTCGGCGATGATCGCCGCGTAGCGTGCTTGCGCATCGGCGGGAGTGTATGAAGAATCGTTCCAGAACTCGACCATCAGGTCCTCGATCTGGCCCTGCGTGTCCGGACTGAGCACTTGGTTGGCATCCGGCAGGATCGCCCCCTCGGCCAGAATTCCGAGCCCTTTTTTCATGCAGTCGTTCGCCGCCTCCAGATCGACGTCTCCGCGCACGGGAAGCGATCCCTTCTTGAGGTTGAAGGCGACCTGCACCTCTTTCGCGAGCATCAGTTTCGCGAGATCTTTCTGAGCCGCTTCGATCTCGGGATCGTCCTGTTTGGGAAAGTAGAAGGCATCACCGCCGGTCGAAATGACCTCGTTCACGCCAAGCCCCGGCAGACAGGTGTAATCCCGTCCCGCGACTTGTTGGGCGACCTGAAATTCGCCCTGCGCCCAATCTCCCATGATCTGGCCGCCGGCCCTGCCGGTGATGACCATATTGGTGGCCTGATTCCAGTCCTGGACGGTCGACCCCTTCGAGAGCGACCGCGCCACCCCGAAGGCTTCCCAGACCTTCGCCATCTCGGCCCCTGCCGCGGCGTCGGCGTTCTTGTCGATGTTTATCCTTTTCCACAGATCCAGCCCGCCGATGGCGACCGCCAGCACGCCGAAGGTGCCATTGGACTGCCAGGGCTGCTGACCCATCGCGAGGGGAATTATGCCCGCCGCCTGCAGCTTGGGCGCCGCTGCGACGAAATCGTCCCAATCCGCGGGCACTGCGATGCCCGCATCCGCGAACGCCTTGTGGCTCAACCACAGCCATTGCCAGGAATGAATGTTGACCGGAACGCAATAGACGCGACCCGCTACGGTGCAACTGTCGAGAAGCGACACGGGGTTCACGATGTCGCGCCATCCCTCGGCTTCGGCGATATCGGTCAAATCGAGCATGAGGCCCGCCTCGACGAGCTCTTCGGCCTGGCGCCCGTGATTGAGCTGAGTCGCCCCCATCGGATCACCGCCCAAGATGCGGCTGACGATGATCGGACGGGCCGTGCCGCCCGAACCGGCGATCGCGCCGTCGACCCAGTTGTGATCGGTTCTTTCGTTGAATGCCTTGGCGAATTCGGCGACGGCTGCCGCCTCGCCCCCCGACGTCCACCAATGGGTTACCTCCAGGTCGGCGGCCTGGGAAGCGGTAGCGCTAACGATAGCGGTTGCCGCCAGTAAGTGCGTCATGGACCTCATACAGCTCCTCCCGGATCAATCTATAACGTTGTAAGCGCGACTATAACGTTATAGATTTTCCTTTCAAGCACATTTACACGGTCTTGCCGCGTCGCTAGGTTCACGAAATGCACCTGTCGGCCGATCGGCCCTTGCCGCGGCAGGCGGATGCGCGGATTGGCCAGATGCCGCGGCGCCATCGCCGCTGTAAAGACATGACTTCTCGAAGGAATTCCGTTCACCATGCCGGATCGCAATCCAAAGCAACCCACCCTCCGAACGATTTCGGAGCTGAGCGGTTTTGCGGTGCCAACCGTCTCGCGGGCTCTGAATGACGCCCCCGATATCGGCGAAAAGACCAAGGCGCGGGTTCGCGAGATCGCAAGCCGGATCGGCTACGTGCCGAATCGCGCGGGGGTTCGCTTGCGCACTGGCAAGACCAACGTGATTTCACTGGTCCTGGGCACGGACAATGAAGTGACGGATCACACGGGCCAGTTGGTGTCGTCGATCGCGCGCACCCTGCGCGATACGCGCTACCATATGATTGTCACGCCTTACTTCCCCACCGAAGATCCCTTGCGCCCGGTGCGCTACATCGTCGAAACGGCGTCCGCCGATGCCATGATCCTCAACCGGATCGAGGTCGAGGATCCACGGGTGGCCTTTCTCATGGAACGCAGTTTCCCATTCGTCACTTACGGGCGGACCATCTGGCGCGAGCGGCATCCTTATTTCGATTTCGACAATGTCTCGTTCGGACGTATTGCGGCTGAAAGCCTGATATCGTCGGGGCGGCGCCAACTCGCGCTTCTCGCCCCGCCGAAGGAACAGAATTATGCGCAGGACATGATCGCAGGGGGCAGGGAAATCGCCCAGCGAATGAATGTCGGTCTCGACATTCTGCCTGGCATCACCGGCGACGATCCGGGTGAGACGATCCGGGCGCGCATCATCAACTATCTCGGCGAACATCCGGAGACGGACGGCATGATCTGTCCCTCGACCACGGCTGCGATCGCCGCCGTCATCGGCTGCGAGCGCGCCGGCCATGCCTTGGGCCGCGATATCGACGTGTTCGCCAAGGAAGCGATCCCGTTTCTCGGCTTCTTCCGACCCCAGATCAAAACCGTGCTCGAGGACGTCCGTCAGGCCGGAGCGTTTCTTGCGAATGCCGCCATTCAGGCGATCGAACATCCGGAATGCGCGCCGCTGCAACGTCTGGTCGCGGCGGGGCAGGGAAACGTTCCGCCCTGACCGGCCGGAAACCCGATCCGCGCTTCCGGATGACGGGCGCATCCCGGGCGGATCACCCTCCGGAACAGGATAACGTCAGGGCCAGGGCCACGGATCGCTTGGGCGCGCGGCCTGTTTGCCCGAAACGGTGGGACCGGGCCTGGCAATGGCAAGCCCGTCACCGCAAAAAGGGCAGGTCAGGACCGTACCAGCGTCTCGTAAGCCGCGACTATGTCGCGGGTCAGCGCCCCGACCTCGAAGTTGTAATCGCCGATCTGACCCACGGGTGTGACCTCGGCGGCGGTACCGGTCAGCCAGCACTGCTCGAAGCCTTCCAGTTCCCCGGGCTGGATGTGGCGTTCATGTACCTTGATCTGGCGATCCTTCAACATGCCGATGACGGTTTGACGCGTGATGCCGTTCAGGAAACAGTCGGGATCGGGCGTATGCACCTCGCCATCTTTGACGAAGAAGATGTTGGCGCCCGTCGCCTCGGCCACATAGCCGCGATAGTCGAACATCATCGCGTCCGAACAGCCTTTGTCTTCGGCGGCATGTTTCGACATGGTGCAGATCATGTAAAGGCCGGCCGCCTTGGCGCGACTGGGAATCGTGGCGGGATCGGGACGCCGCCACTTGGCGATGTCCAGCTTGGCACCCTTGAACTTGGCATCGCCGTAATAGTTGCCCCACTCCCAAGCGGCGATGGCTGTTCGAACCGGGTTGCCGCGGGAAGCGACGCCCATTTCCTTACCCGCTCCGCGCCATGCGATCGCGCGGACATAGGCATCGGTGAAACCGTTGACGGCCAGAACCTCGGCCTTGGCGGCTTCGATCTCATCGACGCTGAAGGGGATCTCGAAGTCCAGCGCGCTGGCCGAGAAGCGCAGTCGTTCGGAATGTTTGCGGCTTTCAAAAATCTTGCCCCCATAGGCGCGTTCGCCCTCAAAGACCGAACAAGCGTAATGGAGCGCGTGGGTCAGGACATGTACATTGGCGTCTCGCCAGGGCACCATCTTGCCGTCCATCCAGATCATACCGTCTCGATCGGCATAGCTTTCAGCCATGGGTCTTTTCACCTTTCGCGTTGCGATTTGCATTTGTTACGCAGTTCGGATCCATATTGTACATGATCTTGCGGAAAACCTCGAGACGGCTAACAACTGATTCTTGAAAAGTCAATAAGGCTGACATAAAATCGGAAAACTTGCGAAAGCCAATACGAGGAAGGAGGACATGGCGGAGCGCGCTCAGGCCATTGGCGGTGAAAGCCTGCTGTTTCTCACCGACGACCAATTGCGAAAGGGAATAGAGGCGATGTTCTTTGCCTATCGCGGCTTTACCGCCGATCCGGACCGGATTCTGGCGGATATGTCTTATGGTCGGGCGCATCATCGGGCAATTCATTTCATCAATCGGATACCCGGCACCACGGTGAACAACCTGCTGGATATCCTGGGCGTCACCAAACAATCTCTCAATCGCGTATTGCGGACGTTGATCGAGGATGGTCTGGTGGAAAGCCGCGTCGGTATCCGTGACAAGAGAGAGCGGCACCTGTATCTGACAGAGGCCGGAAAGAGTCTGGAGCAGAGATTGTCGGACGCTCAAAGGCGACGGATGCGCGCGGCCTTCCGCATGGCGGGACCCGAGGCGGTGGCCGGCTTCCGGCAGGTGCTGGAGGCGATGATGGATCCCGAACTGCGGCGTCATTTCAACGCGGAAAGGAAAGGTGCGGCATGAGTGACCGGGCCGATATCCATCTGCTGATCGTCGACGATGACGAGCGCCTCCGCGGCCTGTTGCAGAAGTTTCTGATCCGCAACGGATTTTGGGTCACTGCGGCGCGCACGGCGGACCATGCCCGTCGTATCCTGTCGGGGCTTGAGTTCGATCTGATCGTGCTCGATGTGATGATGCCGGGTGAGGACGGTGTCGCGTTCACCCGATCGCTGCGGGAAGAGATCGCGACGCCGATTCTCCTGCTGACCGCCAAGGGTGACATCAACGACCGGATCGCCGGGCTGGAGGCCGGGGCAGACGATTACCTGGCCAAGCCGTTCGAGCCGAAGGAATTGCTGCTGAGGATCAACGCCATTCTGCGCCGGGTGCCGCAGGCCGCGGTCCCCGGCGAGAGGCCGAAGGTTCTGCATCTCGGGCCGGTCCGCTATGATCTGGAGCGGGGCGAGATGTGGCGTGGTGGCGATCTGATCCGTCTGACGGCGACCGAAGCCCAGTTGATGCGGATCTTTTCGACTCGCCCGGGCGAGGCGGTGAGCCGGACGAAACTGGTCGAAGATCTGGGCCGTGACAAGGGACAGGCGCAAGAGCGCGCCGTGGACGTGCAGATCACGCGCCTGCGCCGCAAGATCGAGACCGATCCCAAGCAGCCGCGTTATCTGCAAACCGTGCGCGGCGCGGGTTACATGCTGACACCGGACTGAGACTTCTCCGCTTTTCGAATGCCCCTGGCGGAAGCCTTGGGAGGAAGAGTTTTGACTGCATGGCTTGAGCGAAGTTATTTCGGCATGAAGAAAGGACCACGGGATGACGACGGCATTGATCACCCATCCTGACTGCCTGAACCACGTGACGCCGCCCGGTCATCCGGAACGGGCCGCACGGCTGGAATATGTGTTACGGGCTTTGGAAGGCCCGGAATTCAGGGGGCTTGAACGGATCGAGGCGCCGCTGGCGGCGGATGACGATCTCTTACGGGTTCACCCCGAAAGATATGTCGCGTCGGTCCGCGATGCGGCCCCGGAAAGCGGCTGGACATCGCTGGACGCCGACACGCATCTGTCGCCGGGTTCGGTGACCGCGGCCTTACGCGCGGCGGGCGCCACCATACGGGCGGTGGATGCGGTATTGGCGGGTGAGGTGCGAAACGCCTTTGCCGCCGTGCGTCCGCCGGGTCATCACGCGGAAAGAGAGACGGCGATGGGCTTTTGCCTGTTCGGCAGCATATCGGCGGCGGCCAGGCACGCATTGGACCATCACGGCCTGTCTCGCGTCGCGATCGTGGATTTCGACGTGCATCATGGCAATGGCACGCAGGATTTGCTGGGGCAGGACCGGCGGGTGTTCTTCGCCTCGATACATCAGATGCCGCTTTATCCCGGCACCGGCGCGCGACACGAGACCGGAATGGACAACACGGTGCTCAACGTGCCTCTGCCACCGGGTGCGGGACGGGACGCGTTTCGTCAGGCGATGGAGGTCCAGATATTGCCGACGGTGGAGGCGTTCGAACCCGAGATGCTGTTCATCTCGGCGGGTTTCGATGCACATCGGGCCGATCCGCTGGCGCATCTCGAATTGGACGAAGAGGACTTCGCCTGGGCGACCGAACGTATCTGCGCCCTGGCTGACCTCCATGCCGAGGGCCGGGTGGTCTCGACTCTGGAAGGCGGATATGCTCTGGAAGCGCTGGCCACGAGTGTGGCGGCTCATATACGCGTTTTGATGGAGCAGGGCGAATGACCGAACCCCCGGTTGCCGAGATGGGCTTTGAAGAGGCGATGCGCGAATTGGAGCGGGTCGTGGGTCAGTTGGAGCGCGGTGACACGGCCTTGGAGCAGTCGATCGCCCTTTACGAGCGCGGTGCGGCCCTGAAAGCGCGGTGCGAGGCCAAGTTGAAGGAGGCCGAAGAGAAAGTCGCCGCGATCACGCTGGATGCCGAAGGCCGACCGAACGGCACGGTGCCCGTCGAAGATCCGTGATGTTTCTCGACCGGCTGCGGGCCGATGCGGTGCGGGTACAGGCATTTCTGGATCAGGCGCTTGCCGGTTACGCCGATCAGCCGGTGACCCGTGCGATGCGCTATGCGGTGCGCGGCGGCAAGGGATTACGTGGCTTCCTGGTCCTGGAGGGCGCGCGACTGCACGGAGTTTCCGAGGCGCGGGCCGTTTATGCCGCGGCATCCGCCGAGGCGATGCACGCTTATTCGCTGGTGCATGACGATCTGCCCTGCATGGATGACGATGATCTCAGGCGTGGACGCCCGACGGTCCATGTCGAATGGGATGAAGCGACCGCCGTATTGGCGGGCGATGCGTTGCAGGCACTGGCCTTCGATCTGCTGGCGCGCGAAGGCTGCGCGTCCGATCCGGCGATACGGGTGAGACTGGTGGCGGGGCTGGCCTGCGCCTCGGGGATCGGGGGGATGGTGCTGGGCCAGGCGCAGGATATCGCCGCCGAGACGGCGGACCGGCCACTGACGCTGGATGAGATCACAGAATTGCAAAACAACAAGACCGGTGCGCTGATCTCGTGGTCGAGCGCGGCGGGCGCCATCCTGGGACGCGCCGATGAAGAGCCCCTTCGACGCTATGCCGGGGCCTTGGGTCTTGCTTTCCAGATCGCCGACGACATCTTGGATGTGGAAGGGAACGTGGGGTCGACCGGCAAGCGGGTCGGTAAGGATGCCAGGGCCGGCAAGGCGACCTTTGTATCGTTGCTGGGTTTGGAAGGCGCGAAATCCCTTGCCCGCGATCTGGTGTCGGAGGCGGAGACGGCATTGACCCCCTATAGGGATGCGGGCGAAATGTTGCGTCGAGCGGCGCGTTTCGTTCTCCAGCGTGAAAGCTGACGCCGCAGGAGGGCGGGCAGATGACCGAAATTTCAAAGACTCCTCTGTTGGATCGCATACATTCGCCCCATGATTTGAGGGAGTTGACGGATGCGGAATTGTCCTCGGTGGCGCGCGAACTGCGCTCGGAGGTGATTTCGGTCGTATCCGGAACGGGGGGGCATCTCGGCGCGGGCCTGGGTGTCGTCGAGTTGACGGTCGCGCTGCATGCCGTTTTCGAAACGCCCCATGACAAGCTGATCTGGGATGTCGGTCATCAGTGTTATCCGCACAAGATTTTGACCGGTCGTCGGGACCGGATGCGGACATTGCGTCAGAAGGACGGGCTCAGCGGGTTCCCCAAGCGATCGGAATCCCCCTACGATCCGTTCGGAACGGCGCATTCGTCGACCTCGATCAGCGCGGCGCTGGGTTTTGCGGTGGCCAGGGATCTGGGCGGTCTGCCCGAGCATGGGATTGGCGATTGCGTCGCGGTGATCGGCGACGGGGCCCTGAGTGCCGGCATGGCTTACGAGGCGTTGAACAATGCCGGCCATCTGAAAAAGCGCTTGATCGTGGTTCTGAACGACAACGATATGTCGATTTCCCCACCGGTGGGGGCAATGTCGTCCTATCTCAGCCGGCTTTATGCCGGTGCGCCGTTTCAGGAGTTGAAGGCGGCGGCCAAGGAGGCGGTGAGCCTGCTGCCCGCGCCCTTTCAGGAAGGGGCGCGGCGCGCCAAGGAAATGCTCAAGGGGATGACCGTGGGCGGCACCTTGTTCGAGGAATTGGGCTTTTCCTATGTCGGTCCGATAGATGGACACGACATGGCGCAGCTTCTGGCGGTGTTGCGTACGGTAAGGGAACGGGCGAGCGGGCCGACGCTGATTCACGCGATCACGCGGAAAGGCAAGGGATACGCCCCCGCCGAGCAGGCGCATGACAGGGGTCATGGGATGTCCAAGTTCGACGTGAAGACGGGGCAGCAGAAAAAATCGCCGTCGAACGCGCCAAGCTATACCAAGGTATTCGCACGGGAACTGCGCCGGCATGCTCTGAAGGACGACAGGATCGTCGCCGTAACCGCCGCCATGCCGGACGGCACCGGTCTCAATCTGTTCGCCGAATGGCATCCCGATCGGTGTTTCGATGTGGGCATCGCCGAACAGCATGGCGTGACCTTTTGCGCCGGTCTGGCGGCGGGGGGCATGAAACCTTTCTGCGCGGTCTATTCGACCTTTCTGCAGCGTGGATACGATCAAGTCGTGCACGATGTGGCCATCCAGAAGCTTCCGGTGCGGTTCGCAATCGACCGGGCGGGACTTGTGGGCGCTGATGGAGCGACCCACGCGGGCAGTTACGACGTTGCCTATTTGTCGAATCTGCCGGGCTTCGTGGTGATGGCGGCGGCGGATGAGGCGGAACTGGCGCGCATGGTGGCCACGGCGGTGGGGCACGACACGGGACCGATCGCGTTCCGTTTTCCGCGTGGCGAGGGTGTCGGTGTCGAGATGCCGCAAGAGGCCAAGCCGCTGGAGATTGGAAAGGGCCGGATCGTGCGGGCGGGTGAACGTTTGGCGCTGTTGTCCTTCGGTGCGCGCCTGGCCGAGGTTGAACGGGCTGCCGAGGCGTTGGCCGCGCGCGGGGTCGCCCCGACGGTTGCCGACGCGCGCTTTGCCAAACCGCTGGATCGGGCGCTGATACTGGATCTGGTCGCCCGGCACGAGGCGCTGATCACCATTGAGGAAGGCGCGGTGGGCGGGTTTGGCAGCCATGTCGCGCAGTTTCTGGCCGAGCAGGGCGTGTTCGACATCGGTCTCAAATACCGCGCGATGACGCTGCCCGACATCTTTATCGATCAGGCCGGCCCGGCGGACATGTATGCCAAGGCCGAACTGAACGCGGCGCATATCGAAGCGAAGGCGTGGAACGCGCTGCAGGGTGTTGCCCCGGACGTTTCGCGGGCCACGGCCTGATCTCTCTGACGTCGTCGACATGGATGAGAACGCTGTTCGCGGGTCGCCGCGAACGGTCGGACCGTCGCGTCCGATCGGCCCTGACCCGGCCCCCTGATGGGGGCCGTTCAGGTTTAGAATCCGTTCCTGTTTCTTTCTGTTGATAGGTTTGCGGTCAAGGCTTGGCTCGAGTGGAGCCCTTGGGTAGCTCAAGCGAGGCAGGCCGGGTGGCACGTTTGAGATTGGCGTAAACGGTTGGGGCCAGTCCGCCAAGCGATGAGTGTGGTCTCTGGGTGTTGTCGTCGATCCTCCAGTTCTCGATGAT
>JBCCVK010000052.1:0-10299 GCA_039195495.1 Pseudomonadota bacterium | reverse complement strand
CAACCTGGAAGGCGTGCGCTCGGCCAGTCTGGGATATTTCGGCAAGGAACCGCGGCGTCTGACACCCGCGCAAGCGGCCCTTCTGGTGGCATTGCCGCAGGCTCCGGAACGACGCCGACCGGATGGGTCCGCCACACGGGCCCGCGCGGGACGGGATCGTGTGCTGAAGAGAATGGGCTCCATCGGCTTGCTGCCCCTGCCGGATGTCCAGGCCGCATTGCGGGCGCAGGGTCCTGATCGCCGCATCGTCTTCCCAAAACACGCTCCGCATCTGGCAGATCGTCTGCGTATCGAGGAACCGGCGCGGCGCGTTCATCACACCACGCTGGACGGCGCGGCGCAGCGCCGAGTCGAAAGGCTGGCGGCGACCGCCTTGCACGGATATCAAGAGGCGTTATCCCTTGCCATCCTGGTGGTCGATCATCGAACGGGCGCGGTGTTGATCTCCGTCGGATCTCGCGGCTACGGCATGGAGCGGGCTGAAGGGTTCGTCGATATGACGCGGGCCGTTCGCTCGCCCGGTTCGACGCTGAAACCGCTGATTTACGGGCTCGCATTCGACCGCGGCTTAGCCCATCCCGAAACGCTCATCGATGATCGGCCGATGCGCTTTGGCGCCTATGCGCCGCAGAATTTCGACCGGCGGTTTCGCGGCACGTTGCGGATTCGCGAAGCGCTCCAGGCATCGCTCAACTTACCCGTGATCGCGGTATTGAATGCGCTGGGTCCGGCCACCTTGTTGCGGGCATTGCGGCAGGGAGGTGCCCATCCACGCCTTTCCTCCGGCCACCCGGGCTTGGCCATCGGATTGGGCGGCATCGGTCTGACGCTGGAGGAATTGGTTCAAAATTACGCTTCGCTGGCGCGCGGCGGCCGAGCGGTGCGGCTGATTTATCGCAATGGCGCGGATGCGACCGAAGGCCCTCGTATGCTGAGTCCGGCGGCGGCATGGCACGTCACCGACATTCTGTCCGGCGCGCCTCGCCCCCCCAACGCCCCAAGCGCGCCCGTCGCCTTGAAGACGGGAACTTCCTATGGTCATCGCGACGCTTGGGCCATCGGTTATGACGGGGCGCATGTGGTGGGTGTCTGGATAGGCCGGGCCGATGGCACTCCGGTTCCGGGTATCTTCGGGGCCGACGTCGCGGCGCCGCTGGTCTTCGAGGTCTTCGCGCGTCTGAACATGCCGCACGTGGCGCTGCCATCCGCCCCCGCTTCGGCCCTGACGGTCGGCAATGCCGATCTTCCCCTTCCCTTACGACGGTTTGGACCGCGCGGCGGCCTGCTCGACTCCGGCAAACCGGTCATTGCCTTTCCACCCGATGGTGCGACATTAGAAGTATCGGAGACGATTTTTGCCAAGCTGCAGGAAGGACATGCGCCCTTCACCTGGCTGCTGAACGGTGTTCCGGTGATCTCTGGAAGCCGCGCGCGACAAGTTTCATTGCCGGCGGTCCCGGGCCGTGGATACCAGACCCTCGTGGTGATCGATGCGGCCGGCCGGTCCAGCCGCGTCACGGTGTTCGTCGACTGAGACATGTGGCGAGACTTCGGGAAATTCCGGATGCGGCCGCGTTGGCCCATTGAAAAACTCTCGTTCGATAGCGACGAGTTTTCCCGTAAAGCAATGAAAGGCGGGAAAAGCGGTCAACTGGTATCGATCTCCGAAGGGGTGCAAAACACCGGGGCTTCGTATATTCCATGCAATGATTGCGAATAATGGCGTGCCGGATTGGAAATGCCGCTGGTTTTGCAAGGCGGGACCATCGCCGAAAGCGCCGAGGGCAGCGCAGCCTGACAGGGCGGAGACCTCCGATATCGCAGCCCTGGCTGGCTGCGCGGGGCTCTTCGCCCTTGCAATCCGCGCGGGCGTTCCAGCCGGTGTGTCGGCGTCCGGTCCTGCGATAACCGTTGCGGTCGCTTGCGGGCCGCATCGCAGGGGCGGCCTCCTTCCCATTCACCGGCCCGCGCGGCGGGCCGCGCTATGGATCGATCCTTGCCGCCGCGGCCATTTCCGCGACGCACGGCCTGCGCAAACGATGATGTTCGAGGCGTGTTCTTGCCAGAAGCCGACCGCGGCGCCTCCGGCTCAGATGGATATCCGTTCGGGACCGATCAACAAGAGATCGGTCCGGCCTCCCTTCAAACCGCCAGTCGGCTTCAACGGCCCGCTCGATGCGCCGGCCGATGTCATCCTAGTTCCGGGGTTTGTGGGCAATCACGTCCACCTCCACCTTCGCATCAATCATGAGCTGCGCGCGAACGGTGGATCGGGCGGGGCCGCCATTGGGGAAGAATTCCGCATAAACCCGATTGAATGCCTGAAAATCGCGCGGGTCGTCCAGCCAGCAATTCGCCTTGACCACGTCGTCGAAGGTACAGCCGACCATCTCCAGCACCTTCCGGATATTCTCCATCGTCCGGCGCGTCTGTCCTTCGATGCCGCCGAGCGCGATCTCTCCCGTCTCGGTCATGGCGACCTGGCCCGACACGTAGACGAAATCGCCCGCGCGAACGGCGGGGGCGAAGGGCAGGGATTGGCCGCCGGGGCCGGTACGTTCGGGACCGATACGTTCGATGCTCATGTCAAGTGGTCCTTTCTCTGCTGGAAATCCTTTGCGGTGGGATGGGCGCGATGGCATCGCACCCCCCGACGCTCGGCACGGTGGCACGACTGGGGCGCCGATGCCGCGCAGAATCGTACCGTCACCATACCTGTCCACGCGCGGCGACGGGGCATGGCCCCTCGCGCCGCGGGCCGCGCATCAGTTCGACCGTCTCGAGCATGTTGGCGACAGCACAGGCATGGTTGGGCACGATGCGCAGGCGATCGCCCACCCTCAACCCGATGTTCGGGGCGCGCAGCGTCCCGTGTTCCTCGGACAAGGCCACGATCGAGATGTCGGGCCGGCTCAGCACATGGCCATATTCCTCGAGCCCGAGGAGATCCGAGGTCAGCACCTTCGAACCTGCGTCCACGATTGCGCGGTCCGGTACCGGAACGGAGACCACCGTCACCAGAACCGTCAGCGCGCAATCCTCCCAGCCGCAGATGCCGCGCGCCACGAGCGAACGGTCGTTGTAGACATAGGTGCCGACGCGATATTCGGTCGGCCAGTCCAGCGCGCGCGCCTGCCACATGCCGGGGCTGCCGCCGGTCGAGATGAGCGGCACATGAACCCCCGCCGCTTCAGAGGCGCGCGCGGCCTCGGTCAGCCAGCGCGCGACGGCGTTCTCCCGCCCGATCGGCGGGTAGGTCATAAAGCCACCGAAGCTCAGGCCAGGCGCTTCGGCGATGCGCTTGGCGAGTTCGACCGCATCACCGGGCGTCGTCACGCCGCAACGCCCCGCTCCCGTATCGCATTCCACGAGGATGGACAGCGGCCCAGTCGCATCGGCGAAGGCCGCGGCGAGGCCGTTCACCACGGTCAGATTGTCCGCCACCGTGCTCAACCGGACCCGGTCCGCGAGCGCGCGCAGACGACGAAGCTTCTCCGCCCCGAGCATATTGTAGGTGATGAGAACATCCGTGGCGGCGCCGTCGGAGATCATCACCTCCGCTTCCGAGACCTTTTGACAGGCAATGCCGAGGGCCCCCGCCGCGATCTGGGCCCTTGCCAGGCGCGGGAGCTTATGGGTCTTGATGTGGGGGCGCAGCCGCAGACCCGTCTTGTCGCAATGGGTCTGGAAGCGCGCGATGTTCGCCTCGGCAATGTCGAGGTCGACCAGCACGGCGGGGGTGTCGATCGCGGAGAGCATCAGACAGGCGCCTTCTCATGTGGGTTTTCAACGATGGGCCATATTGCCCGCGTCAGCCTTGCGTAGTCGTTCTTGCGCGGGTCGTTCGGATAGGGGCCCTCCACCGCGGCATAGAGGATTTCGGAGGCGATCGGTGCGAAGGCGCCGTGGAAGTGGTTCGTAGATTTCACGACGAGCCCACGCTTGGCGCTCACGTCGATTCCGAGATTGGCGAAGAGATCGGGCGAAAACGCTTGTGCGCGGTTGGCGTTCAGGATGATCTCAATGCCTGCGGTCTCGACCACCGCGCAATCGCCCAGCGGGACCACCGAAGGGCCGAAGCTCTGCACCGCATCCCTCGCCACGCGCCGCACCACCACGTCGGCATCGACCGGCGCGCCGGCACGGTCGGAGGTCTTGCCCCCGAAGCGCAGCCGCAGCCGCGCGCCCGCGCCGGCCGCGTGACACAGGCGTACGACGGTCGGATCCCAGATCGTGCCGAAGGCGATGCCGGTAATCCCCATCCGCAAGGCTTCGTGCAGGATAAGGGTCGAGTCGCCCGCCACCCCCCCGCCCGGATTGTCCCAGACATCGGCGACGACGACCGGACCCTCCGGGGCAGCGGCGATCCGCGCCAGCGCCTCGCGTGCGGTGAGGAAATTCGGACGCGAGAGCCCGCGAAAGGAAAACAGTTCCATCCCGAGTTCGCGGGCCAGCGCCGCACCACCCACCGCATCGCCATCGGTGATGACGATGATCTTGGCGCCCAGATCGGGCGAATCACCGGCCATGAAACCGTGCACGGTCGAGATGGACAATGCCCGCCCCTCGGCCTCGAGACGCCGCATCTTGTTCACATAACCGCGCATCGGTTGGCGGCTGGTGGGCATCAGATCTATCATCCGCGGGTCGAAGACGGAGATAACGGGCGAAATTTCCGCCCGTACGGAGCGCAGCGTCAGATCCACGCAAGCCTCGGCCGTTTCGACGAAATCCGTATGGGGAAATTCCTTGAAGACGGTCACGATGTCGGCGTTCTCGATCCGTTCGGCGCTCAAATGGCTGTGGGGATCGAAGGTGACACCGATTTTGGGGTCAGGGCCGACTATCCCGCGCATGGCGGCGATCAGGGCGCCCTCACAATCGACGCATCCGTCCGCGATCATGGCACCGTGCAGGCCCAGGACAACGGCATGCACGGGCAGAGCGGCGCGCAGTTGGCGCAATACCTCGTCCCGCAGCCGTGCCCAGGTCCCGGCGTTCACGACGCCACCGGGTTCGGCCCAGGTGGCCGTACCTTCGATCAGCTCGATCTCGCCCCGGGCGGCCCGTTCTCGCAATACCGGAAAGATGGCGCTGCAGAGCGTCGGCGTGGCCGGATGCTGTCCCGGCGGGGCGTAGAAGCTCTGCGCGAAATCCGAGAAATCGGTGCGGAGCGGCGAGAAGGTATTGGTTTCCGTCGCGATGGAGGCACAAAAGACGCGCATGGATCGGAAGTCTTTCCCTGGTCATGTCGCCCGACCCCGCGACCGGGGTCGGACGGGATTCGGCGGCTTAGTCGAGATAGGTCGCGCCGTTTGCTTCGGCGACGGCTTCGCGGAACAGTTCCAGAAGCTCCAGCGCGCGCGCGTCCAGCTTCTCGGCCACATGCGCCTCGAAGGCCGGCTGCGTGGCTTCCGCCATCGCAACCCGCCGCGCGTCCGACAGGGCGGTGACCTCCATCCGGTCCATCAGGCCGGCAAGCCCGCGGTCCGAAGCTTCGATGATCCGGCTGAGGCCGCGACTCGCCGTCACGCAGTTTTCGGCCGCGACATGCAGGATGGCACGCTCGTCACGGGTCAGACCCGCGTAGAAGGCGCGGTTGATCATGAATGTGTAGGGCGAAAAGAGATGGTTCGTCAGCGTCATGTATTGCTGCACCTCGGCGAAATTCGCAAACGAGATGATCGGGACCGGGTTCATCTGCCCGTCGATCACGCCCGTCTGCAGGCCCGAATAGACCTCGCCCCAGGCCAGTGGATAGGCTTCGGCCCCGAGCGCCTGCACGATCGTCTGATGCGAGGGCAGCGTCATGGTGCGGATGCGGATGCCTTCGAAATCGCCCAGCGCCGCGATCGGCCGCCGAGAGTTGGTGACCATGAAGAAACCGCCCGTGTCCGGGAAGCCGAGCACGACCACATCGCCCAGCACCGCTTCGATGTCGCGGGCGAGCGCGATGCCGAAAGGACCGTCGAAGACCTCGTAGGTCGCGGCATTGTGGTGGAAGGCGAAGGGCAGGTTCAAGACGTCGATGCGCGGATAGTAACTTGCCAAAGCGCCGACCGAGGTGAGCGTCGCCTGAAGCACGCCGTCGCGCACCATCTGCACATGCTCCGCCGCCGAGCCGAGTTGGTTCGCGCCGAAGACCTCGACCGTGACGCCGCCGTTCGTGCCGGCCTCGACGAGATTCGAGAAAACGGCTGTACAGGCATGGGCCGGGTTTTCGAACGGGTCGGACAGGTTGTCGTGTCCGAAGCGAATCACGCCCTCGGCCCGGGCGGCCGTGTCCGCGATGAGACACGCCAGGACCAGTGCGGTCGTCAGATATTTCATCTTTTCAATCTCCCTTGGTTGTGTTGTGGGCAGGTGAAGACGTCATTCGGCGAAGCCAAGCGCACGTGGAATCAGAAGGGCGGCGTCCTCCCAAAAGGCGAAGACGAAGAGGATGGCGACCTCGGCGGTCAGAAAAGGCATGAGTTTGGCCGCGATCCGGCCGATCCGCTCGCCCGTGACCGAGGAAAGCACGAAGAGGCAAGCGCCTACCGGCGGTGTCATGAGCGAGATGTTGAGCGCCAGGACGAAGAGGATCCCCGCGTGGATCGGCTCGAGCCCGATCTGCGCGGTCACCGGCACCAGAACGGGTGCGAGGACGATCAGGATCGCCGTGATGTCCATCACCATGCCGATCACCAAGAGAACGGCGACGATCAGCGCGATGACCGCGTAGCGGTTCGCGGAGAGCGTCTGGACGCTCTCCGCGATGGCCGTGGGGATACGCTCGAAGCTCATCCACCAGCCGAGGATCCCGGCGAACGCGATGATGACGAAGATGACGCCGGTGATCCGAGCGGTGCGGACGAGCATCCGGAACAGACCGCGCAGCGTCAGGGTGCGGTAGACGAAGGCGCCGATAAAAATGGCATAGGCCACGGCGATGGAAGCCGCTTCGGTCGGCGTGACGACGCCGCCGAGAATGCCACCCAGGATGATGACGGGCATGGCGAGGGCCGTGAGCGACTGGGTGAAGGCTTGCCACATCTCGCCGAGGCTTGCGCCCCGCTCGGCCTTGGGCAATCCCTCACGCGTGCCGCCGACGGCGATCACCGCCATGCAAACGACGCAGATCACGAGCCCCGGCAACACTCCCGCCGCGAAGAGGCCCGAGATCGAAACCCCCATAAGCGAGCCGTAAACGACCATCAGCCCCGAAGGTGGAATCGTCGGCCCGATAATGGACCCCGCCGCCGTGACCGCGCAGGCGTAATCGCGGCGGTAGCCCTGCTCCACCATCGCCGGCACGAGCGTCCGTCCGAAAGCCGCGGCATCCGCCGTGGCCGAACCCGTCATGCCGGCGAAGAAGACCGAGGCCAGCATGTTGGCATGCGCAAACCCGCCGCGGAAACGGCCCACCAGCACCTGCGCCAGATGAACGAGGCGGCGCGTTATCCCCGTCTCGTTCATGATCTCACCCGCGAGAATGAAGAAAGGCATGGCGAGGAACGGAAAGATGTTCAGTCCGTTGAAGATCTTGCCCGGACCCACGGCCAGGAACCGGGCGCCGCCCATGTCGATCAGGCCGGCGACCCCGGCCACGCCGATGGCGAAGCCGATAGGCATCCCGCAGACGAGAAGGAGGATGAAGAGCGCCGCGATCAGCATGACGGGTTTTCCGTTTCCACGGGGGTGTCGAGATGGCCACCCAGATCGCGGATCAGCACCAGCGACATTTGGACCGCGGCGATCGTCGCGGCCGTAGGGATCGCGGCATAGAACGGCAGCAGCGTCGCACCGAAGATCATCGCCTGTCGGTTGGCGCCGCCGGCGGCGAAACCGACGCCGAACCAGGCGACGTATAAAAAGAGCGCCAGCGCCAAGAGGTCCATTCCGATCAGTATCGTCTGGCGCAGGGGCAGGGGCAGGCGGCCGACGACACCGACGAGACGGATATGCGCGCGCCGCGCGATGCCCGAGGAAATCGCCAGCATCGAGGCCCAGATCATGAGGTAACGGGCCAGCGTCTCGGGCCAGGGCAATTGCCAGCCGAAGTAGTAGCGATCCGCGACGCCGAGCCAGACATCCAGCACCAGCGCCAGCATGAGTATGGCCACCAGCGCCTCGATCCCGCGATTGATCGCCGTGCTGAGCGATGCCGCCAATCCCCGCATTGTCGTGTCCTCCTTGATCCGCGCGTCGCGTATTTGTAATTCAGTTCCATCTTGAGAAAGCTCATCGATTACATCAAGGGGGGTCACACAGGCAGCGAAAACCGGAAATTTGCTTTTTTCATAAGGAAGCGCCTTCGTAGGCTTTGCGCACTTCTGTAACTTTTGTACTTAAATTACAGATTCCGAGGGATTCATGATCAAACCACCCGAATCGTTTGCGCCCGACACTTCGCAAACCGCCATACATGCCGTCCGATTGCCAAGGGGCGTTATCGACGTGATCGCCGCGCTGCAAAGCGCCAAGGGGACCCTGTCGGCTGGAGAGCGTCGCGTGGCCGAATATGTGGAAGGCCATCTGGCCCGGATCACCGTGGCCACGATCGGCGAGGTCGCGGCAGCGGTGGGTGTCAGCTCGCCCACGGTGATCCGATTCTGCCGCTCGCTCGGTTGCGAAGGCTTCCGCGACTTCAAGTTGCAACTGGTACAAAACCTCGCGGTCAGTCGACAATATTTGGAATTCGACACCGAATGGGCCCCCGCCACGCCTGACGGCGCGATGGATCAGATCGCCACCACCGTTCGCGCGACAGTTGAGCTGGTGCGCGAACAACTCGACCCCGACCACTTACGCGAGGCGCGCGATGCACTTCTGGCCTGCCGGATGCTGCTCGCGGCAGGGATCGGGGGCGGGTCGTCGATGCTTGCGCGCGAGGCGGCGAACCGCCTGTTCCGCCTGGGGATCCCGGCGGTCGCCGAAAGCGACGGCTATTTGATCCAGATGCGGGCTGCAACTCTGCAGCAGGGGGAGGTGGCGCTGTTGTTTTCGGCCAGCGGCGAGGCGGAGGCGGCGCTGGCCGCGGCGCGCGTGGCAGCGGGTTATGGCGCAACGGTGATTTCGGTGGCGCCGCCGGGGTCGGGCCTGTCGCGATTGGCCTCTATCCCCATAGACCTGGATCTGCCGGAGGACGCCGACATTTTCAAACCAACCGCGTCGCGTTATGCTCATCTGATGGTGCTCGATGCCTTGGCCATCGCCGTGGCGCGCGGCACCGCCGAACGGACCAGCGATACATTGCGGCGCATCCGGTCGTCGCTGGCGGCCTTTCACGGGCGGACCGGACCTCAACCGATCGGGGATTGATTACCGTGGCCGCGGATCTGCCATGCGACTTCGAGCCGGTTGGCGGCGGCTTCGCGCAGGCGGCCGAACCCTCCGATTTTGTTCCTCTTCGGTCATGGAAGGGGAAGAAAGGGGGAAGGCGCCTTCTTGTATGGAAACGATTGGGTGGGTGAGGGTCCGCCGCCGAGGGCGCGTTGACGGGCTTTATCGGCGGCGGGGTCGCCGCGCCGCGCTCGGCGATCCGAGCTCGATGCGGCGGCCCGAAGACCGGGCCGGCCGCTGGTTTGAACAGGTTCAGTTGTTTGCGCAGAAACCGGGATCGTCCTGGTTGCAGATGTCGAGGCCGGTGAAGAGCGGATCATCCACCGGGTCGCCATTGATCAGCCGGATCATCACGTCCGGGCTGCGATACCCCATCTCGAAAGGGCGCTGTCCGACCTGAGCGTGACTCCGACCTTCGCGGAATGCCCGTGTCTGCGGGGGCAGCACGTCGCCGGCAATGATGATCAGGTCATTCGCCTTCAGTCTGTCCATTACCTGATCGGTCACCTGAGTATAGGCCTGAGGGGCGAACTGCGCCCATCCGCCGACCAGGATGAATGCATCGAGGTCGGGATTCGCGATGAACACGTCGGACATCTGCTGGTTGGCGAGATCGGCCTGGTCGTTGGTGAAAACCGGGCAGCCGTCGACCTCGGTCCAGCCATTCTGACCCGTCAGGCGATCGACGTCTTTCTGGCCGGCGGCGGTATCACGGAAACCCTGCGCGCGGGCATTGATGTTGTCCGCGGCGACGTTGCCGAGCTGGAGGCACACGGTGCCGCCCTGCGGCTTGAGCCTGGCGACCTCTTCGGCCATCTTCACACCCATCAGGTAGTTGTCGGTGCCAAGATAGGTGATCCGCAGATCGCGGTCCTTTTCGAGAAAGTCGGCGTCGATTGTCATGACCGGCACGCTCGGCGCGATGGAGCGTACGCGGTTTGCCATCGCGGGGGCATTCGAAGGCGAGATCGCGAT
>JBCCVK010000051.1:0-10333 GCA_039195495.1 Pseudomonadota bacterium | reverse complement strand
TGCGGCCCACCGGAACCATCGTCCATGTAGGACGGTCCCGGTCCGGCTTCGCCAAGCCAGGCGGCGTCGGCCTGCGGCGGTATGACATAGCCCAGATGCTGCAGCGAATAGAGGATGTTCATGGCGCAGTGCTTGGCTCCGTCCTCGTTTCCGGTGATCAGACAGCCGCCCACGCGCCCGTAATATGCATATTGGCCAGCCTCATTGAGCAGGTGCGAATTGCCATAGAGTCGCTCGATCACCTTGGTACAGACGGAGGATTTCTCCCCCAGCCAGATCGGCGACAGCAGCACGAGAATATCCGCGGCCTTGACCTTCTCAAAGATTTCGGGCCACATGTCCGCCTCCCAGCCATGTTCGCGCATGTCTGGCATCACGCCGGTTGCGATGGGAAAATCCACGGCGCGAATCGTTTCCACCGCGACGCCGTTCTTTTCCATGATTGCCTGACTGATGCGCGCCAGACCATCGGTATGCGACATGGCGGGGGAGCGTTTCAATGTACAGTTGATGAAAAGTGCCCGCAGGTCGCTGAAATCCCATTGGCTGATCGTACAATGTTCGATTTGTTTTTCGTTCAGAACCACGGGCCTTCTCCTTTTTTCTATTGGCGCATCCGACAGGATGCTAGGGGATAGATGTTTCTGGTGTCCGCGACGTTACGCGATGGACGCGTCGGTCAAACCGCGCGAATGCCAGAAGTTTGAGCTGTACCCGAGGATATGCAGGGAATACCGCGAGTACAAAGCGATGTATTCAGTCAACTGTGCCACGTTTATGGAGGCCGATATGGAAATGCCCGCAAACATCTTCGACTTCTTGGAATATGTGACCCTCTTTGTGGACGGCGTGGGCTACGCCATCCTCATCTTCACCGTGGTCAAGTTCGTCATCCGATATCTCGCTTTCGAGTTTCATCGGGTTCGCGGGCTGAAATGCGCCCAAATGTTCCGAGAAATCCGAATGGAATTTCTCAGCCACGTCATCCTGGCCATCGATTTCATGGTGGTCTCGGATGTCATCCGCTCGGGATTGATACAAGACCGCGAGAGCTTGATCACCCTGGGTGTTTTCGTACTGATCCGCTCCGTTCTGGCCTTCTTTTTGGGGCTGGACCTCAAGGACCTGCGTGAAGAGACAAAAGAGGAGACCACATCGTGATCGTTCTCAAAACCACCGACCCACGGATTGCGCCAGATCGCCGCATATCAGAACACCCGTGTTTGCGTCGATGCAGACAGTGCCCGGCGTTGACGTGCGGGCGGTCAGCAACCGTATGAAACGTGATCCGAAGGGCCAAGCGCTGAGGATGACCGCCGCATTGCGGCCTCTATCACACCGGCCGGGGCAGCCAGCATTGCTCTCACGATTGTCGGAAGTTGCCGTGACAACACGGTTTCGCCGCTCCCGCGAGCGGAACCGGGAATTGCTCTGACCGTGCATACGGTATCTCAGCCTGATGGCCCGACCCGCGCTACGGCCGACCGCGTGTCGTCGTGTTGAGGTGTCGACCATCGGATTGCCCCGGCAGCGGCGGGCTGTGACCCGAAGAAGATCGGCAGAAAGCCAAACGAGGCGCGGGTCGGAGCTGATCTGGCCCGTCGACCGGCAATCACGCCGAACTGTCATTTCGCTCTGTACTGCAAACGACCCCCGCCACCGCAGTTCCGGGTCAGTTGGATCTGAAAGGGCAAGGCGGGCCAACCAGGGTGGAATACAGGGCTCAGTCGTTTCTTTCCAGCTTGGCGATGTGATCTTCGCGCCGGCGGATGTCTTCGCCCAGCGTTGTCGAGCCGTGCGGTGAAAACCGTCTATTCGGCAACGAAACCATCGGCAAACTGCAGTTTCGCCAAGCGGGCATAGAGCCCCTTCTGGCCCACCAGCGCGTCATGGGAGCCATCGGCGACGATCTGCCCGTCCTCGAAGACGAGAATACGATCCGCTTTCTTGACCGTGGCCAGACGATGCGCGACGATCAGGGTCGTTCGCCCGGTGCTCAGCGCCTCGAATGCGGATTGGATTGCGCGTTCGCTCTCGGCATCGAGGGCACTGGTGGCCTCGTCAAGAAGCAGAATGGGCGCATCGCGCAAAATCGCCCGGGCAATGGCGATCCGCTGTCTCTGTCCGCCCGACAGCATCACACCGCGTTCACCGACATAGGTGTCGTACCCTTCGGGCAGAGCGGCGAGAAACTCATGCGCCGCGGCGGCTCTGGCTGCATCTTCCACCTCGGCATCCGTCGCCGCCGGGCGGCCGAAGCGGATGTTCTCCCGCGCCGTCGTGGCGAAGATCACCGGATCCTGCGGCACCAGCGCTATCGCCTTGCGGAACTCGCTGCGCACCATCTTGCGCAAGTCCACGCCGTCGATACGGATCACACCGCTGTCAGGATCGTAAAACCGCAGCAAAAGCTGCAGCACCGTCGATTTGCCCGCCCCCGAGGGGCCCACCAGCGCCACGGTTTCGCCGGGCTCGATGGCAATGCTCACCTGGCGCAGCGCCGGCTGGCCGCGCCGCGCCGGGTAATGAAACACCACATCCTCGAACACGATCGCGCCCCGGCGTTGCGCAGGCAACCGACTGGGCACAAGCGGGTCCTTCACGATGTCATCCAGCGAAAGAAGCTCGCTCAGCCGTTCCGTCGCCCCCGCCGCGCGTTGCAATTCGCCCCAGATCTCTGACAGCGCCGCAACCGAGCCGGCAACCATGACGGAATAAATCACGAACTGAACCAGCTCCCCGATGCTCATCACGTCACCTCGCACGTCTCGTGCACCGACCCACAACACACCGACGATCCCGGCAAAGACCAGAAAAATCACGATGACGGTCATGACCGCCCGTACGCCTATGCGACGTTTCGCCGAGACGAACGACTTATCAGTGATCTGGTGAAAGGCCGTCCGTGTCATCGCTTCGTGCGTATAGGCTTGCACCGCCTGCACGCCCAGCAGGGCTTCGGAGGCGTTGGCGCTGCTTTGCGCGATCCAATCCTGGTTCTCCCGACTCAACACGCGCAACCGCCGGCCCAGAATGATGATCGGTGCGATCACTGCGGGCACGATCAACAGCACCAAACCCGTCAGTTTCGGTGAGGTGAACAGCATCAGCGTCATACCGCCGAAGAAGATCAGCGTATTTCTCAGGGCGACCGAAACCGAGGAACCGATCACCGACAGAATCAGCGTCGTGTCCGTGGTGATCCGGCTCAGCACTTCGCCGGTCATGATCCTTTCGAAAAAAGCCGGGCTCATCTCGAGCATGCGATCGAAGACGGTCTTGCGGATATCCGCAACCACCCGCTCACCCAGAAGCGTCACGAGATAGTATCGCAGCCCCGTGCCCAGCGCCAGAAAAGCGGCGACCCCCAAAGCCGCACCGAAATATTGGTCCAACAAGGTTACCGCCTCCCTCTCGAAACCATCGACCACACGCCGCACGGCGATCGGCAGCACAAGCGACAATCCGGCCGTCAGGATCAGGGCCAGAAGCGCCAGCACGGCCAGATGGCGATAGGGAAGGATGAACGGAGCCAGCGCCTTTAGCGCGCCGATCCGCTTCGACGACGCGCGCTCCTCGTCCTGGGCATGTGGCGGCTTGGCCATGACTGTCCCTTTCTTTCAATCGCGCGAACACATAAAGATCACGATCCGTGTGGACAAGAAACATAACCGGCATGGCCCCGTCGACGACGAAAGGACGCTAAGCACCCGCACATCCAGACGGAAGAGGCCGCCGCCATCGGGGTGACCGGATCGACCATCGACCGATCGGTCATGCGATCATCCCGAACCAGACGGGCAACGTGCGTTCTTTCGATGGGATGACGCGGGCGGCGCGCTAAAACAAACGTGATTTTCTCAATGAAGTCAGTGATTAGGTGCCCCATGTTTCGGCGAAACACGCCCAAACGAAATCAATGGGCTGCATGAAAGATGTCCCACGAAAATTTCCCTTCACAACAGCTCTGACCTGACTTCACGCGGCGCGACGATGAA
The DNA here is from genome assembly GCA_039195495.1 of Pseudomonadota bacterium. GTDB lineage: Bacteria > Pseudomonadota > Alphaproteobacteria > Rhodobacterales > Rhodobacteraceae > JBCCVK01. The sequence goes on along the minus strand of JBCCVK010000051.1, from coordinate 6,335 downwards.
CTGACGGGTGCTGGAACCGTTGTCCTACCCGGTGATCGAATAGTGTAGCTGCGTCTTATCGATTCGAAACCGCGCGAATGGACTGATTCTGTCGAAGAACCCAAGGGATTCGCGGTGTCATCGTCCTGCCGAAGCGCCTCCCGGTCATGTCGATCATCGTGCGCGAAGCCCCAGCCTAGACCTGGCAATCGCGCAGGTTCAGAAACCGACCAACCGCCCGGAGCGGGCAGGTGGCGATCCGGACCGCATAAGCTCGGAACTCGTCCGTCCGTTTCATTCCCGTAGCCCGTCTCCTTTGCTGCAATAAATCCTGTCAAGGCGGCGGCACCAAGACGCGACAGAGCCACGGTGCCCCGGAGCGCGCATACGGCTTCCACCGGACGCGGGGAAGGAAGGAGGAAGAAAGCCGGCTACGGCTCTCCGAGGACATCCTTGAGGGGGCGGATCCGGGTGACGTGGCGTTCGAAGAAATCGGAGAAGCTCGCGACCGGCGTCGGCAGGACGTCGTAGGGCGGATACGAGAGGCTGAGCCAGAGCTGCGGCGGCCGCCAGCGCGGCAGGATCGGCGCGAGCGCTCCGGCCTCGATATCGTCGCGGACGAGAAACCGGGGAAGGAGCGCCACGCCGGCATCGCGGGCGATCAGGCGCGCGATCAGATCGCCGCTGTTGGTGCTGAGTATCCGGCCCGCCTTCAGCACCCGACTTTGGCGGTCGGGGCCGGTGAGCGTCCACTCCTCGAACCAGCCATGGGCGTCATGGGCCACGAGCACATCGTCGGGCAGATCGTCGGGATGTTCCGCCGCCGCCGCCGCGGAACCGGGCGTCGCCACCAGCACGCGGTCAATCGGGCAGAGCTTTCTCCAGATGGTCGACTTGTCCTCGGGCGGCGCCGTGATCCTGACGGCCACGTCGTATCCGGCCCCTACGATATCGAGAAACTCGTCGCTCAGCACGATCTGCACATCCACGTTCGGATGGGCCGCGCGGAAATCGGACAGCAGTCGCGGCAAGACCTTCAGCCCGAACGACATGGGCGCGGTCAGGCGGATCCGGCCCGATACGACGCTTTCCCCGGCGCGCAGGTCCGCCCCGGCCCGGTCGATCTCGGTGACCAGCGGGGCCATGCGCGCGGCATAGACCGATCCCGCCGAGGTGAGCGAGACGTGCCGCGTGGTGCGCAGCAAAAGCTGGGTGCCGAGCGTCTTTTCAAGCCCGGCCACGGCGCGGGTCACGGCGGCCGGGGTCAGGCCCAGGCGCCGGGCGGTCGCCGCGAAGCTCGCAATCTCGGCCACGGTGAGAAAGATCCGGACCGCCCTCAGATCGTCCATCGTCAAATTATTGCGCCGAGCGCAATACTCCCTTTCAAACCATCGATCTTCACATGTTACTTTCAGACGCTAATTCCCTGGCTGCAACCGGATGATGCGGCGGAAATGCGCAAAATCCACCAAATGTGAACGCGGACGAACCCGCATCTCGTCCCGCGCCCCGGCGGCGCGGGGACCGGGGGTTTCGCACGGTCAGAGGTACGATCCATGGCTCTGTCGCCTTATCTTCTTTCCCTTGGCGCCGGCGTCGCGGTGGGCGTGATTTACGGGCTGATTTCCGTGCGCTCTCCGGCGCCGCCGATCATCGCGCTTCTGGGTCTTCTCGGCATGCTTGCCGGCGAGGCCGCCGTGCAATGGCTGCGCGGCCATCAGGCCGTGCTGTCGAAATGCCTGCACGCCAAGTCCTTCGCCGTCGCGGCGGCCAGGGACACAACGCCCGACCGCAAAACCTGAACCCATTCTCGAAAGGAAATCACCATGTCGAAACACGAAATGATCAGCCCCGAAAACGCCGCCCTGGTCCTCATCGACTTTCAGCCCGCCATGTTCCAGGGCATCGAAAGCCACGACCGGCTGTCGGTCATGAACAACGTCCAGATCCTCGCCAAGGGCGCCAAGCTCTTCGGCCTGCCCACCGTGATCTCGACCGTGGCCAAGGACAGTTTCTCGGGACCGTTCATGCCGGAAGTGACCGACCTCTATCCCGATCACGACGTGATCGACCGGACCTCGATCAACTCGTGGCTCGACGACGGGTTTCGCGCCGCCGTGGAGGCGACCGGCCGCAAGAAAATCGTGCTGGCCGGGCTTTGGACCGAAGCCTGCGTCATGTTCCCGACCCTCGATCTGCTGCGCGAGGGATACGAGGTCCACATCCCGGCCGACGCCTGTGGCGACGTGACCCCCGAAGCGCATGAACGCGCGATGGACCGGCTCGTCCAGGCGGGGGCGGTGCCGATGAACGCGCTCCAATTCGTCTTCGAGCTGCAGCAGGACTGGGCCCGCAGCGAGACTTATGACGGCGTGATGGAGATCCTCAAAGCGCACACGCCCTACGGCATCCAGGTCCGCTTCTCCAAATGGGCCTTGGGGGAACACGCCTCCGAAGCGGGGTAATGCGCCCCGGGCGTCCGCCCGTTCCCGCGACCCGCACGGACGCCCGGATCCTCCGGGCGCCGCATCCCCGAAACCCGACAATCAGGAGCCCGCGATGGCAGACACGATCCTCTTCAACGGCCGGATCACCACGATGGACCCCGATCGGCCGGAGGTCACCGCCGTGGCCATCGCGGGCGACCGGATCGAGGCGGTCGGTTCCGACAAGGACATGCGCGCGCGCGGCGCCAGCGGCGCCGAGATCATCGATGCCGGCGGCCGACGGGTCATCCCCGGCCTGATCGACAGCCACACCCATATCATCCGCCAGGGCAGCAATTTCGCGATGGAACTGCGCTGGGACCGCGTCCCCTCCCTCTCCGACGGGCTGGCGATGCTCAAGGCCCAGGCAGGGCGCACGCCCGCGGGCCAGTGGATCCGCGTCGTCGGCGGCTGGTCCATGGATCAATTCGCCGAAAAACGCCTTCCCACCCTGGACGAAATCAACGCCGCCGCCCCCGACGTGCCCGTCTATGTGCTGCATCTCTATGACCGCGCCTGGCTCAACAGGGCCGCCCTGCGCGCGCTCGGCATCGACAGGCATTTCTACGAACCCTTCGTCTCCGGACGGCTGGAGCGGGACGACCAGGGCAACCCGACCGGCCTCGCCATGGCGCGGCCCAACGCGCAGCCGCTCTATGCGCTTCTCGACATGGCGCCGAAGCTCGACTTCGAGCGGCAGATCACCTCCACCAAACACTATTTCCGCGCCCTCAACGGGCTGGGGCTGACCTCGGCGCTCGACTGCGCGGGCGGGTTTCTCAACTATCCCGACGATTACGGCGTGATCACCGAACTCAACAGGCGGGGCGAGCAAACCGTGCGCATCGGCTACCAGCTCTTCGCGCAACGCCCGCTGTTCGAGCTCGACGACTTCAAGCGCTGGAACGACCTGGTGAAACCGGACCAGGGCGACGAGTATCTCAAATGCGTGGGCGCGGGCGAGATGCTCGTGGCCTCGGCCTATGATTTCGAGGATTTCTCCTATCCCCGCCCCGACCTGCCCAAACGGATGGAGGGAGATCTGCGCCCGGTCCTCGAATTCCTGTTCGAAAACCGCTGGCCGATCCGGTTCCACTGCACCTATGAGGAAAGCGCGCACCGGCTCCTGTCGGTGGTCGAGGACGTGGGCCGGGACAAGGGACTGGAAGAGCTGAACTGGATCTTCGATCATGGAGAGACCGTGTCGGAGAAGACCATGGACCGGGTGGCGCGGCTGGGCGGCGGCATCTCGTACCAGAACCGCATCGCGTTTCAGGCGACGGCGTATCGCGCGCGATACGGCGAGGCGGCACTGCGCGCGGTGATGCCGGTGAAGAAGATGATGGCCGCGGGCGTGCCGCTGGCCGCGGGGACCGACGCGACGCGGGTGTCGTCCTACAATCCGTGGCTCGCGATCCATTGGGCCGTTTCGGGCAAGGGCCGCGGGGGCGACGTGATCTGGGCGGCCGAAAACAGACTGGACAGACATGACGCGCTGCGCCACTGGACGGCGGCGGGCGCCTGGTTTTCGCGGGAAGAGGGCAGGAAGGGCCGGCTCGCGCCCGGTCAACTCGCGGATCTGGCGGTGCTCGATCGGGATTACTTCTCGGTGCCGGAGAGTGAGATCGCCGACATCACCGCGGATCTGACCCTGACCGGCGGCAGGATCGTCCACGCCAAGGGCGCGTTCGCGGCCCATGCGCCCGAGGCCCTGCCCGAGCTTCCCGACTGGTCGCCCGTTCCGGCCTTCGGCGCGCCGGGGATTTAACGGCACGGGAGGAGAGATCGATGTCATCCAGCACCGGGTCCGGCGCTTTCGCCCCTTTCGGTCACCGCGCCTTCGCGCTTTTGTGGACGGCGACGCTGATCTCGAATATCGGCACCTGGATGCACGAGGTCGGTGCGGGGTGGTTGATGACGACCCTGAATTCAAGCCCGTCCGTGGTGACGCTGGTGCAAGCGGCCACGACCCTGCCCGTCTTCCTGTTCGCCCTTTTCGCCGGAGCGCTGGCGGACCGGCTGGACAAGCGCAGGATGCTGATCGCGATCAATCTGGTGCTGACACTGGTGATCACGGTGCTGACGGTGCTGGTGGCGCGGGATCTGATGACGCCGGTTCTGCTGCTGCTGTTCACCCTGGCGATCGGCACGGCGGCGGCTTTCATGGCCCCGGCCTGGCAGGCGGTCGTGCCGCAACTGGTGACGCGGGACAGGCTGAAGCCCGCGATCGCGCTGAATTCCATGGGGGTCAACATCAGCCGCGCCATCGGCCCGGCCCTGGCGGGGGGACTGATCGCCTCGATCGGACTGGCCGCGCCCTTTGCGCTGAACGCGCTCACCCATGTGGTGATCGTGATCGCCCTGCTCGCCTGGAAGCCCGCGCCGGCGGCTTCGCGGCGGCGTCATGGTTCGATCCTGTCGGAAATGGCGACGGGGCTGCGGCATGTGCGGCACAACCCGGCGATGGGGGCCACGCTCGTCCGGGCGCTGGCGTTCTTTCTGTTCGCATCGGCCTATTGGGCGCTGCTGCCGCTGATCGCGCGGGGTGTGGAGGGCGGCGGCGCCGAGCTCTACGGGACCCTGATGGCGCTGATCGGGGCCGGCGCCGTCTCGGGTGCCCTGCTCCTGCCGCGTCTGCAGAACCGCGTGACCTCCGACGCGCTCGTGCGCCTTGGCAGCTTGGGGACGGCGGCGGCGTTGGTGGTTCTGGCGGTGTCGGCCACCCCACCAGCGCTCATGGCCGCGGCCTTCCTGGGCGGGCTGAGCTGGATTTCCGTGCTGACGTCCTTCAACGTCTCGGCGCAAACGGCGCTTCCCGATTGGGTCAGGGCGCGGGGGCTGGCCGTGTTCCTGATGGTGTTCTTCGGCTCCATGGCCTTCGGCTCGGTGCTTTGGGGACAGGTGGCGACGGCAACGCGCATCGAGATCGCTCTTCTCGCCGCCGCCGCCGGGCTCCTCCTCGGGCTGCCGGCCACGCGCCGCTTCGCCGTGGGTCAGGGGGAAACGCTGGATCTCTCGCCGTCCTCGGCCTGGCCGGAGGCCCCCCCGATCGCCGAGGGCATGTCCGAAGACGGGCCCGCCATGGTGACCGTCGCGTACAAGATCGCGGAGGACGACGTGGAGGCTTTCCTGGCGGCGCTCGAGGTCTTCTCGCGGGAACGGCTCCGGGACGGCGCGACGCGATGGTCGGTGCATCGCAGCGTCGAGGATCCGGCAACCTGGGTCGAGAGCTTTCACCTGCCGAGCTGGGCGGAACATCTTGAGCAGCATGGCCGGGTGACCCGGCAGGATACGGCGCTTCAAGCCAGGCTGGGCGCATTCGATACGCGCGAAACCGGCCCGGTCGTCCGCCATTTCGTGTCCCCCACCCGTTGAGGTCGCTCTCGACGGGGCATGACGTTCCCCGGTCCATGTCCATGGGCGACGGCCCCGCCCTGGGGCGCCTTTCCGCCATGGGGCGAATGATCGGTTCGGGAGCGCGCCCGTGACATCCGGCATGAACCGGATCCTATCCGGTCCGGAATGGACCCCCCGACGGGCGGAACCGGGATCCGGGCCGGAGGCCCGAATCCGTGCCCGCATGGGGCTTTTCAGCACCATCGGCGTATTGTGTTGAAGAACTCCGGCTTACTCGATGGGCAAGGCGCTGATTCGGTTCGCCCTGCGGGGAAGGGTCGGCGATGACGGGAAGGAGGCAGGAGGGTCAGGCAGCGCTGTTCTACGCGTTTTCGTTGAAAGATCATGTCCCCCAAGATCACCTGTTGCGGTCAATCGATCGCTTCGTTGATCCGAGCCGCATACGGCGTCATCCTTGATGTCGAGGCGACGAGGTCGATCCGGCGGGCCGAGATTGGATCGACCAAGACCATG
>JBCCVK010000050.1:0-10401 GCA_039195495.1 Pseudomonadota bacterium | reverse complement strand
CAGCTCGGCGCTTTCTTCGACACAAGCGAACAACGCCACCCCGAGATGCAGGACGATCGGTGTTTCGCCGAGATGCGCGGTTTCATGACCCGGATCCCGCCGCGCGACGCCGAACTGGCGGCCATGGCCAAGGCGGTCATCGGATGGCACCGCACACATGGTTTCTGCGCGCGTTGCGGGCATGAAACCGACATTACCATGGCGGGATGGCAGACGACCTGTCCTTCGTGTAAGGCACATCACTTCCCCCGCACCGACCCGGTGGTGATCATGCTCATCACCCGTGGCAACGACGTTCTGCTGGGCCGTTCGCACAACTGGCCGGCGGGCATGTATTCGCTGTTGGCGGGGTTCGTCGAACCCGGAGAGACGATCGAAGCCGCCGTGCGCCGCGAGGTCAGGGAAGAGACCGGTGTCAAGGTCGGGGATGTGCGCTATCTGGCGTCACAACCCTGGCCCTATCCGATGTCGTTGATGATTGGTTGCCACGGTGAGGCGCTGAGCGACCGAATCACCGTCGATCCCGAGGAAATCGATCATGCGACCTGGTTGACCCGTGAGGAGATGTTGGATGTATTCGCAGGGTGCCGGCCGGATGTTTTGCCCGCGCGCAAGGGGGCGATTGCGCATTTCCTCCTGCGACACTGGTTGGCGGATCGATTGGATTGAGCCCACCGATCACTGGAGCACCTTGAGACCGATGCAGTTCACGACGAAGGAAGACCTGGAGACGCCGATCGAATACGCGTTCGGCCAAATAACCGATTTCGACAGTTTCGAGAGAATTGCACTTCGTCGTGGTGCCGAAATCGTCCGGATCGACACACGCGACCGGCCGGGGCCGACCATGAGATGGCGGGGGCGGGCGAATTTTCGAGGCAGGGTTCGGAGTTTTGACGCCAGGGTCGAAAAAATGGAACGCCCGACGAAATTGCGGATTTCCGCGAAGACCGACGGTTTCGACCTGAGGCTTGAAATCGATCTGGAACAACTTTCGCCGCCGCGCACCCGCATGAAAGTCGCGCTTGAACTGCGCCCGAAGACGTTATCGGCGCGTCTCATTCTCCAATCCGCGCGTCTGGCGAAAAGCAGTCTGACACGTCGTTACAAACGAAAGGTGGCGGATTACGCAAAACAGCTTGAGAGTCGATTCCGCCGCGCTTAGCGGCGACTGCCATCGGCGGGATAGATGCCCAGGATCGACAGCTGACTGGTGAAATAGGTCAATTCCTCCAGGGCGAGGCGGACGTTCTCATCCTCCGGATGGCCCTCGATGTCGGCGTAGAACTGCGTTGCGGTGAATTGGCCGCCGATCATGTAGCTTTCAAGCTTGGTCAGGTTCACGCCATTGGTCGCGAACCCGCCCATCGCCTTGTAGAGCGCGGCGGGAATGTTGCGGACGCGAAAGACGAAAGACGTCATCATCGGCCCAGGGCCGCGCCGGGACCGGTCGCCGTCGCGCGCCATGATCAGAAAGCGGGTCGTGTTGTTGTCCTGGTCCTCGATATGCCGGGCCAGGACGTTCAGACCGTAGATCTCGCCGGCCAGTTCGGAGGCCAGAGCGCCCTCGCGCGGGTCGGCCAGAAAGGCGACCTCGCGCGCCGCGGCGGCGTTGTCGGACCAGTTCAGCGTCTTGAGGCCATATTGGCGCAGGAAGCCGCCGCATTGACCCAGCAGCACCGACATGCCCCGTACCCGGTGCAGGTCGGAGATCTTGGCCCCCGGAAATCCCAGAAGATTTATATGTACCCGCACGAAAGCTTCGTCGATGATCTGCAAACCGCTGTCGGGCAACAGACGGTGCACGTCCGCCACGCGTCCGTAGGTTGAGTTTTCGACGGCGATCATGGCCTGATCGGCCTTGTCCGAACGTACCGCCTCGAACACTTCCTCGAAGGTTGGGCAAGGCAATGGCTCCATGTCGGGCCGCGTCTCACGGCAGGCTTGATGCGAATACGCGCCAAGCTCTCCTTGAAAAGCGATGCGTGCGGGCATTCGGGGGGTCCTATGCGGGGGCGTTTCGTCGCGGTTCCTACACCTTGCGACCAGGCGATGGAAGCGGATAGATACACGTCAAGCATGTAGACATGATGGAAACTGCCATGTTCGACACGATGACCCTCACGAAAATCCTGGGCGCCTTTTGCGGCTCGCTTCTGGTGTTTCTGCTGGGCAAGTGGGTGGGGGAAAGCCTGTATCATGGCGGCGGCCATGGGGGGGACCACGCCCAGGCCTACGTGATCGATACCGGACAGCCGGACGAGGTCGTGACGGATGACCAGTTCGAAGAGGATTTTACCGTGCTTCTTGCCGCGGCCGATCCCGGCAGGGGGGAGCGCGTGTTCTCGAAATGCCGAGCTTGTCATAAGCTGGAGGACGGAGCCAGAAGCACCGGACCACATCTTTATGGCGTGGTCGGCCGCGATATCGGCGGTGTCGACGGCTTCGGCTATTCCGGGGCCCTGGCATCGTCCGATGACGCCTGGACACCGGAAAATCTGAACGGTTTCCTGGAAAATCCCCGGAACTGGGCCCCGGGCACCAAAATGGTCTTCTCCGGTCTGCCCAAGGTCGAGGATCGAGCCAACTTGATCGCCTATCTCGGAACTATCGGCAACTGAATTCCCCGCAATCTCGCGGGGGACGCCGTCTCCCTCGACCGGGCGACGCCCCGCATGAGCGGGAGTGGTCAAATCTCGCTCACACAAACGCAATTTGAATATTTGCCTAGATGCGCTTTATCTTGGTCTCGACGAACTGTTCCTGATTTTCGGGGGTATCGATGAGGACGAAGCGGATCGCGCAGCATGCCAGTCGGAAAACGGCGGCCCACCCCAGAATGCCGCGGCGGCGATGGCCGATCTGGATCGTGGCGACGGGGGCGTGGTTCTTCGGCGCGTTTTGGGTCGGTGCCGACGATCATGTCGCCGACAGCATGATCAAGTCGCACGGCATTTCGACTTTCGGCGCGTTGAAGTACCCGGCCGACTTTTCCCATCTCGATTACGTGAATCCCGAAGCGCCCAAAGGGGGCGAAATCTCGGTCTGGAGCTTTGGCAGCTTCGATTCGATGCATCCCTATTCGGTCGAGGGGCGTGCGGGCGGTCTTTCTTCGATCTTCTTCGAGAGCATGTTGGCGGGAACCGCCGACGAGATCGGCAGCGCCTACGGCCTGCTGGCCGAATCGCTGGAATATCCCGAGGACCGATCGGAAGCGATCTTCAATCTGCGCCCCGAGGCGCGGTTTTCCGATGGTTCTCCACTGACCGCCGACGATGTCCTGTTTTCCTACGAGGTCCTGCGCGACAAGGGGCTCAGCAGTTATCGCGCACAATTGGGCAAGCAGGTGAAAGATGTCGAGATTCTGAGCCCCCACCGGATTCGTTTCGTCTTCGATGAGAACATACCGACCCGCGACCTTCCGGCCAGTATTGGCGCCATCCCGATTTTTTCAAAAGCGCATTACGAAGCGAACGGTCGCGATTTCGATAAAGCGTCTCTGGAGCCGCTGCTGGGCAGCGGGCCCTACATATTGGCGGATATGGATGTCGGCAAGACGATCGTCTACCGCCGCGATCCCACCTATTGGGGCAGCCATCTGCCGTTGAATGTCGGGCGAAATAATTTCGACACGATCCGGCTGGAGTATTTCGCCGATTACGATACCGCCTTCGTGGGGTTCAAAGCCGGTGCCTACACGTTCCGCAACGAGGCATCCTCGAAGATATGGGCGACCGGCTACGACTTTCCGGCGGTCCGGAAAGGCTGGGTCAGAAAGGTCGAGATCCCGCATGGGCGCAAAGTGCCCAATCAGGTCTTCGTCTTCAATCTGCGCCGCGAGAAGTTCCAGGACCCGCGGGTACGCGAGGCGCTGGGTCTGATGTTCAATTTCGATTGGTCGAACGGCAGTCTCTTTTACGGCATTTATGATCGTACCTCGTCGTTCTGGGCCAACAGCGACCTGCAGGCGCTCGGCGCGCCGAGCGCCGCGGAGCGCGCGATTCTCGAACCGCTGATCGATATTCTGCCCGAAGGCACGCTGAACGACACGCCGTTCTCGTGGCCGAACGGCGGGCAGCGGCAGGCCGAACGTGGCATGCTGCGCCGCGCCGGAAGATTGCTGGACGCCGCCGGCTGGACCGTTGGGGATGACGGCATGCGCCGCAACATCGACGGCGAACTGCTGAGCGTCGAAATCCTGGACGACAGCCAGACCCGTGACCGGGTTCTGCTCCCTTATGTCGAAAACCTGCGCCGCCTGGGCGTGGATGCGTTCCACAACCGTATCGACAACGCCCAGATGATTCGACGCGGGCGCCCGCCGGAATATGACTTCGACATCATCACGGCGCGATTGCCCACGGCTTACGTTCCGTGGACGGAACTCCGGCAGTATTTCGGGTCGGAAACCGCCGACAGTTCGACCTTCAACAAGATGGGCTTGCGAAGCGCGGCCGTGGACAGGGTGATCGACGAGGTCGTCGCGGCGCGAACGCAGGATGAATTGAAAACCGCCGTCTCGGCATTGGATCGGGTATTGAGGGCCGAGAGATTCTCGGTGCCGCAATGGTTCAAGGCGGTCGATACCATCGCTTATTACGACATGTATCGTCATCCTGAGAATCTGCCTCCTTATGCGCTGGGCGAACTGTCCTTCTGGTGGTACGATGCGGAACGCGCCGCCGAGTTGAAGGCCGCCGGCGCGTTTTGAGGAAAGGGGCCCGGGAGAAGAAACCAAGAGACGGGTGGGTGATCTGAATGGGCGCCTATGTCCTCCGGAGGCTTTTGCTGATCATCCCGACGCTTTTCGGGATCATGCTGGTGAATTTCGTCTTGACCCAGTTCGTGCCGGGCGGCCCTGTCGAACAGGTGCTGGCGCGGCTGGAAGGACAGGGTGAGGCGACCGCCAATTTTACCGGCGGTGGTGATTCCGGGATATCGGATCGGGTGGGCGGCGATGAACGCTATCAGGGCGCGCGGGGACTGCCACCGGAACTGATCGAACAGCTGGAGGCGCAGTTTGGCCTCGACAAGCCCGCGTATCGCCGCTTCTTCGAGATGCTGTGGAATTATGTCCGCCTGGATTTCGGCGACAGTTTCTTCAAGTCGAAATCCGTGGTCGATCTGGTGATCGAAAAGCTGCCTGTGTCGATCACGCTGGGTCTCTGGTCGACGCTGCTCGCCTATCTGATCTCCATCCCGCTGGGCATCAGAAAGGCGGTGCGCGACGGCTCGCCCTTTGACGGCTGGACAAGCGGAATCATCGTCGTGGCCTATGCCATCCCCGGCTTCCTTTTCGCCATTGTCCTGCTGGTGCTTTTCGCCGGCGGGTCTTATCTGCGCATCTTCCCGCTACGCGGCCTGACCTCGGAAGGGTTCGAGGATCTGACGTTGATCCAGCGGATCGGCGATTATTTCTGGCACATCACCCTCCCGGTCGTCGCCTCGTCGATTGCGGGCTTCGCCACGCTGACACTACTGACCAAGAACAGTTTTCTTGACGAAATCAGGAAACAATATGTGGTGACCGCTCGCGCCAAAGGGTTGAGCGAGGCGCGGATACTCTACGGTCACGTGTTTCGTAATGCGATGCTGATCGTGATCGCGGGCTTTCCAAGCCTCTTCATCGGCATCCTGTTTGGCGCCTCGCTGCTGATCGAAACGATTTTTTCCCTGGATGGTCTTGGGCGCCTCGGGTTCGAGGCGGCGGTGGAGCGGGATTATCCCGTGATCTTCGGCACGCTTTTCGCTTTCGGCCTGATCGGGCTTTTGGTCGGTATCGTGTCGGACTTGATGTATGTCTTCGTCGATCCGCGTATCGATTTCGAGAAGCGATAGGGCCGCGCCGTGACGTTGTCCCCTCTCAACAGGCGTCGCTGGCGCAATTTCCGCCGCAACCGCCGGGCCTTCTGGTCGCTGATCCTCTTCGGTCTGCTTTTCGCCGTTTCGCTCTTTGCCGAGTTCATCGCCAACGACAAGCCGATCCTGATCCAGTATCGCGGCGGTTATTACATGCCGATCCTTAAATTCTATCCCGAGACGGCCTTCGGTGGGGATTTCCGCACCGAAGCGGTCTATCGGGATATCGAGGTACGATGCCTGATCATCAGCGGCGGGCTGGCCGAGTGTCTCGACGATCCCGAAAACCCGTTGAAACAGGCCCGGACAGGCTTTGTCGAGGGCCAAGAGATTGCGCGCGGCTGGATGCTCTGGCCGCCGATCCCCTACAGTTTCGACACACCGAACGATTTGGGGCGTCCAGCCCCCTCACCGCCTGACGCAAATCATTGGCTGGGCACGGATGACAGCACGCGTGACGTTCTGGCACGGGTGATTTACGGTTTTCGGCTTTCGGTCTTTTTCGCCTTGATCGTGACCTTTCTTTCTTCGATCGTTGGCATCGTCGCGGGGGCGGTGCAAGGTTTCTTCGGCGGACGGATCGATCTGATCTTCCAGCGGATCCTGGAGGTCTGGGCATCCACCCCGTCCCTTTACGTCATCATTGTCCTCTTTGCGATCCTGGGACGAAGTTTCTGGCTCTTGGTCTTCGTTTCGATCCTTTTCGGCTGGCCGGCCCTTGTGGGCATCGTTCGTGCGGAGTTTCTGCGCGCCCGCAATTTCGAATATGTCCGTGCGGCGCGGGCCTTGGGCGTCAGCGCCTGGACCATCATGTTCCGCCATATGCTGCCCAACGCAATGGTCGCCACGCTGACTTATCTGCCCTTCATCGTCTCGGGCACGATCGGCACCTTGGCTGCCTTGGATTTCTTGGGATTCGGCCTGCCGTCCTCATTACCTTCCCTGGGGGAGCTGACCCTGCAGGCCAAACAGAATCTTCAGGCGCCGTGGCTGGGCTTCACCGCTTTTTTCACCTTTGCGATCATGCTGTCCTTGCTGGTCTTCATCTTCGAAGGCATCCGTGACGCCTTCGATCCGCGGAAAACCTTTCGGTGAGCATGGTGCTGGACGTTCAGAACCTGTCGATCGGGTTCCGCGCGGAGGATGGGATGACCGAAGTGGTCAGGGGCGTATCCTTCACGATCGGCAAGGGGGAAACCCTGGCGTTGGTGGGTGAATCGGGCTCGGGCAAGTCAGTGACCGCGCTCGCTACCGTGAACCTGCTGCCCAACGACGCCAAGGTCGAAGGGTCGATCAAATATAATGGCGTCCAGATGGTCAATGCCGATGAGGCATCGTTGCGCAAGATGCGCGGCAATGACATCAGTTTCATCTTTCAAGAGCCCATGACCTCGCTGAATCCCCTTCACACGCTGGAAAAGCAGTTGGGTGAAAGCTTGCTGCTGCATCAGGGACTGACGGGCAAGGCGGCCCGCGGCCGGATCATCGAGCTTTTGGTCAAGGTCGGCATCCGCGATCCCGAAACCCGGTTGGGGGCCTATCCGCACCAGCTTTCGGGTGGGCAGCGGCAGCGGGTGATGATCGCGATGGCGCTGGCCAACGCGCCGGACTTGCTGATCGCGGATGAACCGACAACCGCGCTGGATGTGACCATTCAGGCGCAAATCCTGAACCTGCTGGCCGAATTGCAGCGCATCGAGGGAATGAGCCTGCTGTTTATCACGCACGATCTGACCATAGTGCGCAAATTCGCCGACCGAGTCTGCGTGATGCAGGACGGCAGAATCGTCGAAGCCGGGCCGGTGGCCGAAATATTCCGTGCTCCGAGACATTCCTACACGCAAAAATTGCTGATGGCCGAGCCGGTGGGCCGACCCGCCGCATTGCCGGAAGGAGCGGCCCCTCTGATCGGAACCGAGGCGCTGCGCGTCTGGTTTCCGATTCAGCGCGGCCTCTTGAGACGGACCGTGGGCCATGTGAAAGCCGTGAACGACACGACACTCGCCGTTCGGGCGGGTGAGACGCTGGGAATCGTCGGGGAATCCGGATCCGGAAAGACCACTTTGGCGCTGGCAATCATGCGGCTGCAGTCCTCCGAGGGCCGGATCATGTTCGAAGGCGGCGACATCTCCGGCTTGTCGAACCGGGCAATGCGGCCGTATCGCAAGGATATGCAGATCGTCTTCCAGGATCCTTACGGCTCGCTCAGTCCACGTATGACGGTCGAACAGATCGTCGCCGAGGGTCTGACGATCCACAATGTGAATCCAGAACGTGACCGGCGTGAGATGGTGGTGGAGATGCTGACCGAAGTCGGCCTCGACCCGGAAACGATGAATCGCTATCCGCACGAATTCTCGGGCGGTCAGAGACAGCGTATCGCGATCGCCCGCGCCATGATCCTGCGGCCGAAGCTGGTCGCGTTGGACGAACCCACGAGCGCGCTGGACATGACGGTGCAACTGCAGATCGTGGAACTGCTGCGGGCTTTGCAGAAGAAATACGGCCTGGCCTATCTTTTCATCAGCCATGACCTGAAGGTCGTGCGGGCGCTGAGTCACAAGGTGATCGTTATGAAGAACGGCGATGTGGTCGAAACGGGGCCAAGCGATCAGTTGTTTCGAAATCCGCGATCGGCGTATACCCGCGCCTTGATGGCGGCGGCGTTCGATCTGAAGGGGGATGCGGATATCGTCTGATTCACGGGCCGATCGTCGCGCATGTGACCCCGCGCGCGCTCAGACGCCTACAGGCGAGATCGGCACGTTGCTGGGTCATGCCGACGAAATTCGCCTCGTAACCGGAGTTGCGGTTGACGACCTTGCGCAGCGCCTCGTCCAGGGTTTCGATCTCGGTCAAGGCCGTCTTCAGCAGCATTCGTTCGGCTTGATGGCGCGATCCGAACTTGCCCAGCGTTATGCCGAACGCGCGACTGCCCCCCGAGATGCGGGTGACGATCTCCAGGTCGTGCCCTTGCCCGCTGGCAGGCTGGTCCGAACGCCCGCTCGCGGCATGTGATGCGGGGATGTTCTCGGGCGCGGGGGCGCCAATGGCGGCCAGCATCGGTGCCGGCGGACGGGGTACGGGTGACAGCACGTGCCCGTCGGCGGGTTTCGCTTCGCTGTCTGCGATGGCTTCTTTCAGCGCAATGTCCACGCCGTTTTTCAAGGCCATCGCCATCGGTACCGTCGGGAGGATGGGAGCCGGGCGTGGTATCGGCCGCGGACTCGAGCTGACCGCGCGTATGGTGCGAGATGTTTTGCCCTGGTTTCCGCCGTCGTAACGGGGAAGATCCGGTTTGCGAACCTTGACCCGGCTCGGGGCGCGGCGGAAACCGAGATCCATTAATTCCGCTACCTTGGCGTTACGTGTCACCGTGGAGCGGCCGCCGAACACGGTCACGATGATTCGCTCGGTTCCGCGGGCGGCCGAAGCAACCAGGTTGAAACCGGCGGCACGGGTATAGCCGGTCTTGATTCCATCCGCGCCGCGATATGCCTGCAGGAATTTGAGATTGGTATTCGACACGTTCTTGATCCCGGCATGCGTCGTCTTGCGCGAGAATAAATTGTAATATTGCGGATAATCATAAAACAGCCGTCGCCCCATGATCGTCATGTCCCGCGCGGTGGACAGATGTCCCCCCTCGGTCAGGCCGTGGGCGTTCTTGAAGATGGTCCGGGTCATGCCAAGGGCCTTGGCGGTGCGGGCCATGCGCTGGGTAAAGGCCGCTTCATCGCCTGAAATCGCCTCGCCGATCGCGGTGGCCGCGTCGTTGGCCGACTTTACGGCGGCCGCGCGAACCAGATAGCGAAGCTTGATCCGCTGCCCGGCCTTCAGCCCCAGTTTCGACGGCGGTTCCGACGCGGCTTTCTTGGAAATTCGAACCTTGGTGTCCATGGTGATCTCACCCAGACGCACCGCCTCGAACGCCACGTAAAGCGTCATCATCTTGGTCAGCGAGGCAGGATGCAGTCGGGTATCGGCGTTTCGTGAGTGCAAGACCTCGCCGGTGCGCGCATCCATCACCATCGCGGCATAGGGCGCTGCAAAGGCGGACGTCGCGGCAATGGTCGCCCCCAGAAGGACGGCCGAAACGGCATGTTTGAAAAACGAAAACTGTTTGAGACGCTGTCTCACGTCACTGTCCGAATCTGCCTCAAACCGGCTTTTCAGCCGTGGTTTATTTTGTATCTGCCCAAACCCTAACACAGGCCAGACTTTGGGAAAATACTTTGAATTCAGGAGTTTTTGTGGCAAACGCGCGGATGTTTTCCATATCTTGTGGATTACGCGTCTTGTGCGCCAAGATAGACGCGAGGTGGATTTTCCTTCGGTCGATGCCGGCGAAACGCCGGAATCGGATGACCGTGCGCCCGCCCGGCCGGGGTGTCGCGGCCAGCGCTATGGAACGACCGGGGCCAGGCGGGTGAATTGCCCGACCCGCCGGGGCGTATTCGCTGCCGCCGGCGCGGAGGCAATGGGTTTGGCCGATCTTTCGTCCAGTCGCCGCGCGCTTGTGTCGGCCTCAAATAGACTATT
>JBCCVK010000049.1:0-10415 GCA_039195495.1 Pseudomonadota bacterium | reverse complement strand
GGGCTTAAAATAACGACCGGTCATACAGTTTCGCATCACCCCGGTCGAAATCGAATTCTGGTCGGATGGGAATTTCCGCCTGCATGACCGCTTTCGGTGGCGAAAACACACGAAACCGGATATGTGGGAAGTGGTTCGTCTCAACCCTTGAGCGAAAGGGCGGGACTTGGGCGTTTTTGCAAGTCGCGCGATTGGTGCCGGACGGTGCAAGAGGGGTATTACGGGGTGATTTAAGAATGCTAATGGGGTCGAAACAGGATGCAGATCCGCCCGCACGCGTGGTCCATGGTCGCGTAAAATGGTTTGATCAGGTCAAGGGCTTCGGCTTTGTCGTGTCGGACAACGTCGGATCGGACATACTTCTTCACGCGAACGTGCTGCGCAACTTCGGTCAGAACTCGATCGCAGACGGCGCCAAGGTCGAAATCGTGGTGAACGAGACGGCGCGCGGCATGCAGGCGGCCGAAGTCCTGAACATCGAGGTCGAAAGCCAGGCCGAGGATGCCGGCGGCCGAAGCACGCGCCCCGGCCAGGAAGATGCGCCCGGCACGTCGGAGTTGCGGGCCGCGCGGGTCAAATGGTTCGACAAATCCAAAGGCTTTGGCTTCGCCAACGTGTTCGGCAAGTCCGAGGACGTTTTCATCCACATCGAAACGCTGCGGTTGAGCGGGCTCGCCGACTTACAGCCGGGCGAAGCGGTGTGCATGCGTGTGACCATGGGAGAGCGCGGATTGATGGCGGTTGAGGTATGCAGTTGGGACGCGGCGGCCAAAGGCGAAGCATAACCACCGCACTCGCCGGTCTCGCGGCCGTATTGATCCTTGCGGAGCCCGGACGATCCGCCTGTCGTCCCGATACCGTGGAATTGCGAGGGATGTGGGGGGCGGCGCGCTTTCGCGTCGAAGTCGCCGACACCGCGCCGGAGCGGGCCCAGGGTCTGATGTATCGCGAAACGCTGGCGCGCGGGGCGGGGATGCTTTTCGTCTATCCCTTCGCGCAGCGCGTATCGTTCTGGATGCGCAACACGCTCATTCCGCTCGACATGATTTTCGTGGATGCGCGCGGCGTGGTGCGGCACGTGCATGAAAACGCCGTCCCGCTCGACGAGACCCCGATTCCCGGCGGCGGCGGGGATATCCAATACGTTCTGGAGATCAACGGAGGCTTGGCACGGCAAATCGGCATCGCGCCCGGATCGGCCATGCGCCACCCTGCGATCACCGGCCCCGACGTTGCCTGGGCCTGTTCAGGCTAAGGGCTTTTCAACACGAGTCCCGCCCGCTAAGAGGGCGCATGTCGGGGCGTGGCGCAGCCTGGTAGCGCGACGGTTTTGGGTACCGTAGGTCGCAAGTTCGAATCTTGCCGTCCCGACCATCACGTCATCTTTTGTCGTCCGCGTGAAGCGCCACCCGGCGCGAAATCCGACACCGGCAGGCAGGCCGCACGCCGTGGAAGCCCTGGGCGATGGATGTGCGAAACCAGGACCATCTGTCGGAAGTCAGCCGCCGCCCGCATCGGTCGCCGCCGTTCGGACAAGATAGCCGGATGCCCGGTCTGAGCCCGACTTACCGGACATCGCAGCGCAACCGATGGCCCAAACGCCCCGACGCCGCAGAAGCGGCCGGCTTCCAGAACATCCGTGAACATCGGCCTGTCGGAATTTTTCAAGACGGATGCCATCGCCCTGGCCCATCTATGGCATGCGTAACTTTGGCAGGAGATGTAAATGCTGTTTCGATATACCATACTCTACGTGGACGATGTTGCCGGTGCTCTCGATTTTTATGAGCGGGCCTTCGCTCTGGAGAGAGGTTTTCTGCACGAGGGCGGGGACTATGGCGAGCTTGTAACCGGTGATACGAAACTGGCTTTCTCGTCAACCGAACTCATGCGTCAGCTTGGCAAAAACCCGAAACGGCCTTCGGTTTCCACCCCCACTTTCGAGATCGCATTTGAAACGGATGACGTCGCGGCCGCTCTGGCCCGGGCTGTCGATACCGGCGCAAAGATGGTCCAGGACATGCGGGAGGAGCCGTGGGGACAAACGACATCCTATGTCAGCGATCCCAATGGCTACTTGATCGAAATCTGTTCACCCGTCCAGTTGCCGAGTCCGGGCTGACATATTCGTTCCAAAAGATTTGGCCGTTGGCGCAATCGTACCGGGGTGGTGCCGAACCAGCGGGTGAATTCACGCGTCATATGGGCTTGATCACTGTATCCGAATGCAAATGCGATTTCGACGGGGGGCGTTCGGCATAACAGCGCCCGCGCCGCGCGGCGCGCACGCCCCAAAAGTCGCCAGAATTCCGGCTTCGGCATGTTCCGTCGCTTGAAGTAACGCTGAAGGGTTCTTTCGCTGACCCCGGCCCTTCGCGCAACACGCCCAATGGAATCGTCGGTTTGGGCCAGAATCTCGACGAGAGAAACCATCTCCGTGTTCTCGTGTGCGATACCTTGAATACCGGTCTCGGCAAAGTCGCCTCGGACGACAAGGTTTGCCAGTTCTTGGTTCTCGATACGAATGCCTGGCCGTAGCCGATAGCCGAACAGTTGTCGGTTTGCACGCAATCGAACCAAACGGGGGCGCCAGTCCAGAGCCGTCAGAAAAACATCTCTGGCCGCTCCCCCCTGCTTGACAACGATGATGTCCCGACATCCATCGGGAATGATGATTTCCTGCGCATTTATTGCGCCTTGGGTCGACCAGCGAACATAACGCATCTCGGATACCGCCCCCCGCGCGTTGACGGTCACGGATGAACTTGAACGCCATGTCAGCTACAGCATGAAGCGGAGCCATTCAAATGGAGAAAGGGGCAATATTCGTGCTGGAAAATGGCCGGACACGCACATTCGGCCGGTTGGCGCCTGATGGAAGGCTCCGCATCGGTCAGCGCGTTGGCTGCGCCGCATCCAACAGCGCTTTCCGCTTCACCAAGCATCTGGGCGTTCTTGAGCGGGCCGGCCTCATTCGAAGCGAGAAGAACGGGCGCGGGCGCACATGCTTCATCCATCCGCCCGCGATCAGGGCAAGCGATCAATGATTAAACGAACGACGCGCGACGTGAGGGGGTCGACTGGATCGCCTCACCCGATATGTCGACAGCATCCGGAAGGACTGGGCAAATGGAAATCCACCACGAAACCCTGGTATTTGAACGCAACTTCGATGCCCCGCCTGCGCGGCTGTTTCAGGCGTATACCGACCCGAGGCAACGCGAAGTCTGGTCGGCGCCTACGCCCGAGACCGTCATCGCGGTCGACGAGACGGACATGCGTACCGGTGGGCGAGAAACGGTGCGATGCGGGAGAGCCGAAAACCTGAACTGGACGATGAAAGTCCTTTATCACCGCGTCACGAAAGATCGGCAGATCACGTTCACGGAAGAACTCCGGGACGGAGATGACGTTCCGACCGTCGCCCTCGTCACTTTCGATCTCGAGAAGCGAGGTGAGACCGGGATCAGGTTGACGCCGACCGATCAGATCACGTCTTTCGTCGGGGAAGGCGGCGTCGCCGGCCATCGTGACGGATACACCAAGGCACTGGAAAGCCTGTCAAAAAGCGCGAGGAGAGCATGACCGACTGGAAACCTGCAGGCTATTCAAGCGCAAGTCCCTATCTGCTTGTCGCCGAGGCTGAACGTACCTTGACATTCCTGGAAGAGGTCTTCGGCGCAGTACGCCTTCGGGTCCGATCGAGAGAGGCGGGCGGTATCGAACATGCCGAGGCAAAGATTGACGATACGGTCGTCATGATGGGAGAGGTGCCTGAACCGGAAACGGCACATGTTCACGTTTACGTTGCGGATGCCGACGCCCGCTTCGAAAAAGCGGTCGCGGCGGGCGGACGAATCGTGCAGGAGTCGAAGCGTTCAGGCGATGGCGATTATCGGGGCGGCATAGCTGATCCAAACGGCATCGTCTGGTGGATATCGCGACAGGCAGATGACCGGAATTAGTCCAAAAAGGAATGTCAGCCGCAAACCTCGGACGAAACGGACATCCGGCACGGGGGGCGGCGGGAAACACCGTCGGTGTGGTCCGCCTCCGGGGGCAGTGCGTCACGCGCCTTGTCCCGTGTTCGGAAGAGCCCGATATATCAGGACATCTCGTCCCTGAGCCGGTCGATCATGGCGCGAAAGTCGGCCAGATCGGGCAGCATCTTCTCCACGCGCCCCCGACCGAAACGATCCGACATCGCTTCGATCACCGGCGCCATGTCCCGCAGGGCTTCAGCCCGGAATCGCCTTCCGGCCTCGGTCAGCCATACCTGTTTCGAGCGTTTGTCCTCCGGGTTGGGCCGTATTTCGACGAACCGATGACGCCGGAGCCCGCCGAGCGTATAGGTCATCGTGTTCTTGGGCACCTGAAATGCGCGGGCGAGTTCCAAGGGGGTGGCCCCGTCCCGCACCCGGATCAGGTGATTGATCACTCCGAAATGCGACACCATCAATCCGTCCGGAAGACGCGCTTCCAGAAAGGTCGTGGCGATCTGCGTGATGATGCCCGCTTCGCCAATGAGTTGGAAATAGGGATCGGGGGCCGCGTCAGGCATTCGATATTCGGGTCTCCACCGGCCAGCGCGGACTTGGGCCGATCGACGGTCCATAGCCCAGCCGGGCCAGCATTTGCACCGTCCCGCCGGAACCTGCCAGCATGGCATGCGCGCGCGCATAGTGATCGGCCATCTCCGAGTATTCCTGCAACGCCTGGCTTACCGGTTGCATCGACAACCGATGACCCGTCGCCGCCAGATGCAGCCGCATCCAATCGCGTCCGGCCTCGATCTGTTCTTCGCGACGGTTGCCGGACGTGGTGATCACGGCAAAGGCGGGAGTTGCCTCCAGGGATTTGCGCACCATCTCCATGCCTTGCATGAAGCCCTTGCTCGTCGTGTCGGACATCGCCTCGCGGCTCAGGATATCGAGCAAGGCGAGGCTTTCCAGAAACGGCCCGCCAAGTGCTATACCGTCGGGATTCGCCTCGATCTCGGCCTTGCCGATCCGCATCAAGTCCACGCTTTCCATCAGAGCCGGCCGCGTGTGCATTTCAATCTGCATGGCGTCCCATGCCAGAGAGCGAATACGGGCCACCTCGGCGGGGTCCGTGATCAAAGTCGCGTATCGTGCCAGTTCCGTCTGCGCCTGAGGGGAGATCGGGCGATCCTCATAGTCCAGCCGGTTGGTCCGCCGCTCGAAGACATGCGCAAACAGCGCATCGGGCGACCCGCCCGGGCGAAAGGTTACATCCGCGACGGGTCCGTTCTCTCCTTCCGGAAACAACGTTGTTTCAAGCGAGAAACCCTGTTCTGCCGCCGCCATGCGTAGAAGTTCGAGAAAACACCCCATGCCTATCGTCAACTGACGCGCAAAAGGGTCGGTTTCCGGCAGATCCCGCGTCCGGTCGCGATGAATTCGAAGTCCGTCGTCCCCGGTGAGTTCCGCCATCCAGGGCTGACGGTTATGCGGATTGGGCGCCAGGATTGCGAAGGATAACGCGTTCATCCGCATGTCATCGTAGCGTCCGGCGAGATCCCAGGGCGCCAACGCCGAATCCGGTCGACGGGTCGTCAAATATCGTCCAGCGGTTGCGGCCGCGGCGAATACGACGCCTCCACCGACGAGAATGATCGCTCTTCTGCGTGAAAGGGGCATGGCAAGTCTCACAATATAGTTCAGATTCGAATTACCCTGACAGATAGTTCGAATCTGAACCAAATGCAAGCACACGATTTGCGGTTGAGATCTGTTTTCAAATGCACGACGGGCGCGGAGACGGGGCGTCACTCGCGCCCCTCTGCCACGGTTCTCTTCCGAACCGGATCACAAATCCCGACACCCGAATTCGTATGTCCCCATCGCATGATCTGCAAAAGAAGCGGTTCCGGTTCCCTTCCCCTGTCGGTCAGGTCGTAGCGATGCCGGACCGGGCGGGGACCGACCGGAAGGGCGATGCGCCACCATGCGGGGGAAGGCGGGAACCGAGCGGGACGGACATCGGTTTTCGCCTGCGATGGAAAGGTCCGGGGGTTGAACGATCGATATCCGGGCAAGAGAGCAGGTCATCGAATATATGGTCTGACCGATGCCGGATAGCGGCGCGGCCTGCAACGGGCGCGATCCGATGCCGCTAAGCCGTGGCCACGATTTCCGCGGCGATCAGATCCTCGAGGGCGGTTCCGACCGATTTGAACACCGTGATCTCCGCGTCGTCACATCGCCCCGAGAGCCTGCCATGGCATAACATCGAAAGATCGCCCAATATGGCTTCACGGGATATGAGGCCATTCGCGATCGGGATCAGCAGATCACCGGCCTCGGCCAATGCCGATGTAAGACAGTCAACATAGATGTTCGCCTTTGCGATCAGCGCATCGTCGCTTTCCCGCGCGTCGGGCGAAAACGCACCGACGAGATCGACATGCGACCCCTTCGTTACCATGTTCCCGTCGATGACGGGCGTCTTGCTGGAGGTTACCGTGCAAATCACGTCCGCCTCCGCCAGGGCCGCCCGACCATCCTCGGCCACGCGCGACCGCAATCCGGGGGATGCATCGCGGATACGATCCACGGCGGCTTGCGCCCCTTGCCGGCTGCGCCCGATGACCGCAACCTGGGATATCGGGCGAACGGCGGCATGCGCTTCGGCCATATAAGGCGCCAATGCGCCGGTTCCGACGATCGCCAGCTTCGAGGCATCGCCGCGGGCAAGAAACCGGGCCGCCAGCGCCGAAGCGGCCGCCGTGCGGCGGCACGTCAGCTCGTTCGCGTCCATCATCGCAACCGGCGTGCCGGTCCCCTTGTCGAACAACGCCACGACTCCCTGAATGTAGGGCAGTCCCACGACCCTGTTTCCGGCGGTCAGCGTCAGCAGTTTCACGACCGTGTATCGGTCGTTCCAAGAGGGCTTGATCAGCAGCAGCTTGCTCCCGGCGTCCGGATTCGTCTCGATCACCTGGCGCGGCGGCGACGTCACCCCGCTGCGAAAGCCCACTTCCAAAGCATCGACAAGCTGCTTGAAAGGCAGCCTTTCGGCAACCTCGGAATTGTCAAAGTAGCGCACGCCCCCCCCGGTTCCCGCTTTCTGCATCGGTTGAAAGATCCTTCGATCGGCCTTTCGTAATTCAATTCGGCCCATATGGGCAAGAAGGTCGTTTATGGTTCGGCGGCCGCGGCCGCCTGTTCGCCGATGGCCTGGACCATCGTCCACGATCCCCCGAGTGATGGGCGGACGCTTGGCCCCGATTGGCGGGAAGGGCGACAGATACCCGTCACGGCCTGCACCCGCCGGTATGATCTCCTGCGTGCTGTGTCCGGCGGGGCCGGACGACCGGTTGTGCGCGCCCGGTCTTTTCCTTTTTCCATCGCTCCGCTATGGAAGCGCAAACCGGATTTGACGGGCCGACGCACCCATGACCATGGACAAGACCTTCAACGCCGCCGAAGCGGAAAGACGCCTCTACAACGATTGGGAACGCGCGGGGTGCTTCGTGGCGGGCGCCAACGCCAAGCCGGGCGCCGAAACATACTGCATCATGATTCCACCGCCCAACGTGACCGGTTCCCTGCATATCGGACACGCCTTCAACAACACGCTTCAGGACATCTTGATCCGCTGGAAGCGGATGCAGGGCTTCGACACGCTCTGGCAACCCGGCATGGACCACGCGGGCATCGCCACGCAAATGGTGGTCGAACGCCAGCTCGCCGCCGAAGGCGATCGGTCGCGCCGCGAAATGGGCCGCGCGGCTTTCATCAAGCGCGTTTGGGAACAACGCCACAAATCCGGCGGTGCGATCATCGAGCAGCTCAAGCGCCTCGGCGCCTCGTGCGACTGGACGCGAGAGGCTTTCACCATGGGCGAAGAGGGTATCGCCAAAGGATTCCCCGAAGCGGTGATCAGGGTCTTCGTCGACTTCCACAACCGGGGCCTGATTCATCGCGGCAAGCAGCTTGTGAATTGGGATCCGTATTTCGAAACCGCGATTTCCGATCTCGAGGTCGAGAATATCGAGGTCGATGGCCGGATGTGGCACTTCAAATATCCGCTGGCGGACGGGGAAACCTACATCTATGCCGAAAAGGACGAGAGCGGAAACGTCCTCTTCGAGGAAGAGCGCGCCTATATCTCGATCGCCACCACCCGACCCGAAACCATGCTGGGCGACGGCGCGGTCGCCGTCCATCCCTCGGACGAACGCTACGCCCCGATCGTCGGCAAGTTCTGCGAAATCCCCGTGGGGCCCAAGGCGCATCGCCGTCTCATTCCGATCATCACCGACGATTATCCCGATCCGGATTTCGGCTCGGGCGCGGTGAAGATCACCGGCGCCCATGATTTCAACGATTACGGCGTCGCGCAACGCAACGGCATTCCGATGTACCGCCTGATGAACACCAAGGGAGCGATGCGGACCGATGGGGCGCCTTATCGCGAGGAGGTCGCCAAGGCGCAGGCCATCGTCGAAGACGGCGCCTTCGACGACGACGCCATCGACGCCGTCAATCTGGTTCCCGACGCCTATCGAGGGCTCGACCGGTTCGAAGCCCGCCGGCGCGTCGTCGCCGACATCACGGCCGAGGGTCTGGCGGTCATGACGACCGACGCCGAAGGCAATCGGGTCGCGCTCGTCGAAAACAGGAAAATCACGCAACCTTTCGGCGACCGGTCAAAGACGGTCATCGAACCGATGCTCACCGATCAGTGGTTCGTCGACGCCGCGCGGATCGTCCAGCCCGCCATCGACGCCGTGTGCAACGGCGAAACCCGTATCCTGCCGGAGCAGCACAAGAAGGTTTATCTCAACTGGCTGGAAAACATCGAGCCGTGGTGCATTTCGCGCCAGCTGTGGTGGGGGCACCGGATCCCGGTCTGGTACGGACCGGACAAGGACGATATCACGGCTTCCGCCAAATCGTTCTGCGCGGCGAACGAAGAGGAGGTTTTGAAGCTTGCGAAACGGTATTATGGCCCGGAAATCCGATTAAACGTCGATGATGGATCAGAGGAAGTGACCGAAGGAGTTGCCTTCGAGACGCTCCAGGACCCGGACGGCGCGAAGCGGCTCACCCACGTATCGCTTACCCGCGATCCCGATGTCCTCGACACCTGGTTCTCCTCTGGCCTCTGGCCAATCGGCGCGCTCGGCTGGCCCGAGAAGACCGAGGCGCTCGCACGTTATTTCCCGACGAATACCCTGATCACCGCTTTCGACATCATCTTCTTTTGGGTCGCGCGAATGATGATGATGCAATATGCCGTGGTGGGTGAAAAGCCCTTCGACACCGTCTACGTTCACGCGCTCGTGCGAGACGAAAAGGGCAAGAAGATGTCGAAATCGCTGGGCAATGTGCTGGACCCGATCGAGCTTGTCGATGAGTTCGGCGCCGATGCGGTACGTTTCACGCTGACCGCCATGGCTGTCATGGGGCGCGATCTGAAAGTCTCGAAACAGCGCATAGCGGGTTATCGCAATTTCGGCACCAAACTCTGGAACGCGACCCGTTTTGCACAGATGAACGGCGTCTTCGAGGCGCATGCCACGCATCCTTTCCCCGCCCTTCCCCCAGAAGCTGCCACCGCAACCGTTAACAAATGGATGATCGGTGAAGTCGCCAAGGTGCGCGAGGACGTTGATCGGGCGTTGGAAAATTTTCGTTTCAACGATGCCGCGGCCGCGCTTTACGCTTTCGTCTGGGGCAAGGTCTGCGACTGGTATGTCGAATTCTCCAAACCTCTCCTGCAGGGGGAAGACGCCGGTTTGAAACGGGAAACGCAGCAGACCATGGCCTGGATCCTGGATCAGTGTTTCATTCTGCTGCATCCGATCATGCCGTTCATCACCGAAGAGCTTTGGGGTCTGTCGGCACATCGGGACAAGATGCTGATCCATGCCGATTGGCCGACTTACAAAGCGTCGGATTTGTTGGACGAAACATCCGCCGCCGAAATGAATTGGGTCATCTCTCTGATCGAAAACATCCGTTCAGTGCGGGCCGAAATGGGTGTTCCTGCGGGGGTTTATATCCCAATGCTCCAGTTGGAGCTGAGTACGGAAGGCCAAACTGCCTGGGCGAGAAACGAAGCCCTTATCAAACGTCTCGCGCATATCGCAAGTCTTGACGAAGCCGAAACCGCACCGAAAGGCGCCGTAACCATCACGATCGAAGGCGGAACCTTTTGCCTGCCCCTTGCGGATGTCATCGATGTGGCCGTCGAAAAGGAACGTCTAAAGAGGTCTCTCGACAAGATCGAGAAAGAGCTGGGCGGTCTGCGCAAACGCCTGACCAATCCCAGTTTCCTGACTTCGGCGCCGAAAGAGGTGGTGGAAGAAACACGTGAGAACCTCACCGTGCGCGAGGAGAGGGAAATCAAGATCAAGGCGGCATTGGCCCGCCTGGCAGAGTTGG
>JBCCVK010000048.1:0-10424 GCA_039195495.1 Pseudomonadota bacterium | reverse complement strand
GGAAACCGGCGTGCCGGTCCCCGAATTCCCCAACATCCTGGCCCATGAAGGCCGGCTGATGATCATCGACGTCGAACCGGTGCGCGCCGCGGGCGAGGATTTCGAGGCGCTCGAAGGCGCCGGCATCCATACCGGCCCCTACAGGCTGGTCGAACTGGACGATCGGCGCATGATCGCCGAGCGTTACGAGGGCTATTGGCGCGGCATGCCGGCGATGAAGGGGGTCGAGCTGCGCTTCGTTTCCGACGTCAACGCCCGCATTCTGGCGGTGCAGAACGGCGAGGTGGACATCGCCCTCTATCCGCCGATCGCCGCCGCGCCGGTCTTCGCGGCGACGCCCAATCTCAACCTGGCGCTCGGGGCCCCCTCCACCGGGGGATTTCTGTCGGTAATGGACGTGACGAACGGCGTTCTCGAGGAGCTCGCGGTGCGCCGGGCCGTCATGCGGGCGGTGAACTATGAAGAACTCGCAAACGACGTCTTCCACGGCGCCAAGGCGCCGGCGACCAGCCTCTACAATTCCCGCTTCCCATTCGCCGTCGAGAACTATCGCTTCGACCCGGAGGCGGCGAACGCCATTCTGGACGAAGCGGGCTGGGTGCGGGATGGCGACAGACGCATACGTGATGGCGAAACGCTGTCCGTCACATTGATGATCTATCCGCAGCAGCCCGATCTCGTGCCGCTGTCGAACGCGATGCAGGCTTACCTGCGCGCGATCGGTATCGCTTCCGACATCGTCTCCGTCGACAGCGTGGTCGAGGCGGCGATGAACGATCTGGTCGAATGGGACCTTGCGATGGTGGCAGCGGGGACGGCCACCGTCGGCTCGGTCAGCGGGTTTCTGAACCGCTATGTCGCCTGCGGCGGGGATCGCAATTACGGCGACTACTGCAACGATCGCGTTCAAAAGTTGATCGAGACGCTTGACGTCACCGTCGATGAAGAGGCCCGCTATGAGATGCTGCGCGAGATCCAGACGATCCTCGTGGAGGAGGATCCTTACGTCTTCAACGCCACGATCCTGATCGAGCGGGCGCTGGTCAGCGACGCCTGGTCCGATTACGTCCCGGCGGTGGCCTGGAACCACATCAAGTGGGACACGGCCCCGAATCCGTGAAGGCGCGGCCAGACACCATCCGGCGCGGCGGCCTGGCCGTCGCCGCGCTCGCCCGGGTGGCGCAGGCGGTGCTGACGGCCGTCGCCGCCAGCGTCATCGGCTGGGCGCGTCTGCCGCTGGCGCCCGGCGACGTGGCGATGCGGGTGCTGCTCGCGCGGGGGGTGCAGGAGCCCAGCCGGGCCGAAATCCTGGCCACGCGGCGGGAACTGGGGCTGAACGATCCACTTCCCGCGCAATTCCTGAACTGGCTCGGCGGCGTCTTCCGGGGTGATCTGGGGCAGAGTTTCACCAGCCGCGCCCCCGTCATGCAGGAGATCCTGGAACGTCTGCCCGCCACGCTGCTGCTGCTGGGGCTGGCGCTGGCATTCTCGATCGTGCTCGCCCTTTTCTTCGCGCTCATCGCCGCGGCCTTCCGCGATCGCTGGCCGGACCGGGCGATCCGGCTCTACACGCAGATCGGCGCGGCTCTGCCGACCTTCGTCTTCGCCCTTCTCGCGTTGAGCGTCGTGGTCGTCGGGTTTCGGATGGGGCGCGTTCTGTCGGACGCGACCTGGTCCGCGGCCCTGATCCCGGCCTTCATCATCGGGCTGGACCGCGCGGCGGGCTGGACGCAGCTTCTGCGTGCCGGCCTCTTGAAAGAAATGGCCGGCGGCTATGCCGAGGTGGCCCGGGCGCGGGGGGCGTCGGAGCGGCGCATTCTCCTGCGCCACGCGCTCCCCAACGCCCTGCTGCCGTTCCTGACCGCGATCGGCGTCAGCGTCGGCGCGTTGATCGGCGGCGCGCCCCTCATCGAGGCGATCTTCACGTGGCCCGGCCTCGGCGTCTATCTGCTCGAGGCGCTGTCGGCCCGCAACTATCCGGTCATTCAGGCCTATGTGCTGATCGCCGCCCTTTCCTATGTCGCCGCCGCGCTGCTCATCGACCTCGTCGCCATCGCCCTCGACCCGCGGCTGAGGGATCGAACGGCATGAGCGCGCTCGACATCACCCGACCCGGCACGGCGCCGCGCGCCGTGGACCGGCGCCTCCTGACGCGGCTCCGGCGGCACCCTTCCGGGCGCGCGGGGCTGCTTATCGGCCTGGCATTGATCCTGTTCGCCGCGATCGGAGCCGTGTGGACGCCCCATGCGCCGGACGCGCCGAATTACGCCAACGCCCTGAAACCGCCCAGCCTCGCGCATCCTTTCGGCACCGACGCCACCGGGCGCGACACGTTCAGCCGCGCCATGAACGGCGCGCATCGCTCCATCGGGGCCGCGCTTCTGGTGCTCGGGGCGGTTTTCCTGATCGGGCTTCTCGTCGGCGCCCTGGCCGGTCTGGCCGGGGGGGTGATCGACACGCTCCTGATGCGCGTCGCCGACATCGCGATGACCCTGCCGGGGCTGGTGCTGGCCTTCGCCATGCTCGGGCTGCTCGGCCCCGGATTCGTCAATCTACTGATCGCGCTGCTCATCGCCGATTGGGCCTGGTACGCGCGGCTGGCCCGCTCCCTGTCGCTCGATGCGCGCAAGAGACCGCATGTCGTCGCCGCCCGAATGGCCGGTATCCCGCGTTGGCGGATCATCCTCGGCCATATCCTGCCCGGGGTGGCGTTACAGGTCGGCATCGTCGCCTCCCTGGCACTGGGCGGCATGATCGGGGCGCTTTCCGGCTTCTCCTTTCTCGGCCTGGGCGTGCAGCCGCCGCGGGCCGAATGGGGCGCGCTTCTGGCGGAGTCCCGCCTGTATTTCCCGCTGGCGTCCTGGTTGCTGATCGCGCCCGCCGGACTGATCTTTCTGTCGGTGCTGTCGGCCAATCTGGTCGGCAACGCCCTGCGCGACGTCGCCGGCCCCGGAGAGGCCTAGATGAAACCTGTCCTGAATTGCAGGGGCCTGACGGTGGTCTATCCCGGCGGCGCGACGCCGGTCGCCGACATCTCGTTCTCGGTGACTTCCGGAGAGTGTTTCGCCCTGCTCGGCGGGTCGGGGGCGGGCAAATCCACGATCGCACGGGCCCTCATGGGTCTGCACCGGCGCGGCACGTCCGTCACCGGCGTGCTGCAACTGGGCGGCCGCGACATGATCGGCGCGACCCGCGCGGCCTGGCGCACCGCCAGAGGGCGCCGGGTCGGGTTCGTGGCGCAGAATCCATGGGCGGGCTGCGATCCGCTCCGGCCCGTAAGGGATCATGTGGCCGAAGCCTGGCGCTGTCACGGCCTGACGGTCTCGTGGCGGGAGATCGCCGGAAAACTGGAGCGGCTGGGGGTCGGGGGGGCCGGCGCGCGAATGGTCCAGCACCCGCATACCTGGAGCGGCGGCATGCTGCAGCGCGCGTCCATCGCCGCCGCCGGGGCGCTGGCGCCGCCGCTGTTGATCGCCGACGAGCCGACCAGCGCCCTCGACGCGGATCGGGCGCAGTCGATCCTCGACGCGCTCCGCGCGACGGGCGCCGCGGTCGTGCTGATCAGCCACGACATCGGACTGGTGCTGCGCCATGCGGACCGGGTGGGCATCCTGCATCGGGGCGCCCTGGTCGAGCAGGACACGCCGGACGCCCTGACATCGGCGCCCGGACATGCCGAGACGCGGCGCCTTCTCGCCGCGCTCGCCCCGCTGCCGCCGCGCGCGACCTGCGCGGAAAAGACGCCCCTCCTTCGCCTGGACGGTGTTTCGGTGACGCATGACCGGGGGCGTGTCCGGGCGTTGGACTCGGCCGATCTCGGGATCGGCACGGGAGAGATCGTCGGCATCCAGGGGCCATCGGGATGCGGGAAGTCCACGCTGCTCCGGGTTGCCATGGGGATCGAGCGCCCCACCGGCGGCAGGCTCTGGCGTGCCGCCACCCTGGACCGGCCCGGCGCGGTCCTGCCGGTCTTTCAGGACCCGGTCGGCAGCCTGGTCCCGCACTGGCCGATATGGCGCTCGGTCTCGGAACCGCTGACGGCGCCGCAGTTGCCCCGATTGTCGCGTGCGGCGCGTCGGGACGCGGCGCTGTCCGCCATGTCGCGCGTCGGGCTCGGCGACATCGACCCCGAGGCGCGCCCCTCGGAATTGTCGATGGGTCAATGCCAGCGCGCCGCGCTCGCCCGGGCGACGATTACCGGCCCCGTGATGATCGTCGCCGACGAGCCGACCAGCGCCCTCGATGGCGCCTCGACCTGGCTGGTCGGCAAGCTCCTGCGCGACGCGGCCGAAAGAGGGGCGGCGGTTTTGATCGTCAGCCATGACAATTCCTTTCTGAAACGCATGGCCGACCGGGTTACGTTCATGGAGGCGGGGCGAACCCTGGCTGTGCGCGCGCCTGCTCACCCGCGATCCACGAAGCGCCCCTGAGGCGAAAGCGGCGTCGGCTAGGAACCGGAACGGGTCGAAGCCGCTCCGGGTCACCGGACCGGCGATGTCGCAGCCGCGCGAAAGCGGGACACGCGGCGGGCAACCCGGGTGCAGACGCCGCAAGACGTCCCCCTAAGCACTTGATTTTCATGGTAAGTCCATAGGAGACGAACCGGTATCCTGCTGATTGAAAGCCCAATCGAAGCTCCTTATGAACACTCGCCTAGAGGATTTTCACAGCGACGTGAATCTTCGGGGGGTTCGTCTTGCGTGGCGTTTTGGTTCAGCGTGATGCTGGATGAGCAGGCCAGCATGCCTGGGCCGACCTCCATCCGGTGTCTCGGGGGCGGGGGTGTCCAGGCCATCGAGAGCGGGCTTTCTCGCCGCGCTGCCGCTGCGTGGTTCGCCATGCGTGCCTCGCGCGCGATCCGGTGGATGAGCCCCTATCTTTCCGGGGGCCGTTGCCGCGCCAAGCCACAAGGCGGCGAACGGCGCCCGGGGCGGATCGAAGCGCACCACGCCTTCCCGATCCCCATCATCCAGGTCTCTCGCCCATTCGTGCAAGTCTGCGATCAATCTTAAAAGCCGGCCGTTCCAAGCGCGTGGACTGGCGATACCTGCACGAGTTCCGCGACCGCGGGTTCCCGAACGGCGAATTCGACGCAGCGTTGTCATCGGCGAGTGAGCAGTTCGTCAGGAGAGCGGCAAGATGAACAGGCCCCTTCCGGCACTGGTCCCAACCCGGCCGCACCGCACCGATCCGGACCCGTGCGAACGGCCGGCGCATCCCGGGCGTGCCGTGGACCGCAACAGGAACGCACCCCTGAGGCCGGCCGCGCCGGCCGCGTATTGCTACGCTTGCTACGCTCGCACCTCCAGCACGCGGCAGGAAATCAACGAACAGGTGAGCCAGAGCCGAAAGAGGTCCCCCGGAGCTAAGCTGGCCCACCGCTGCGCGTCCCCATGTAACGCAGCGGCGGTGGGCCAGCGCGGGTGCCGTTTGCGCTATGATCGGGTCTTGAAGCGTCGGCCTTCGTTTCCGGTTTCGGCGCCCCCGGCGGCGCGCGGCGCCCGATCGACCCCCGCCCCCTCCTGATACTCGACACTTTCGCCGGATATGGAAGAGGACCGAAAGACCGGCCCAAGCCTCGGGCGGGAGCGGCCCCATGGACGCCCGGCGCGCATTTTGCCTGCCGCCGGATCAGGGCCATGCCGAGCGGCAGGAAGTCCCTTGTCCATTCGGGTATGTATCGGCCATCAGGCGCTTTCGGCGTTCGGCTCGGTCGGTCAGATCCCGATAGATCCGTAGACGACGCAGCCGGTTCAGCGCGTCGGCGTCATGTCCTCCGGAAAACGCCATACGGCGAAGTTTTCGGCCCCCTGCTCGAAGGTCATGGTGGCGCCGAACGCGCTGTCGAGACGATTGACGCTCAGCAACATGCCGCCCGCAAAGTCGCGCGCCAGACTGTCCGGCCAGACGAAATCGGACCCTTCGGACAAAATCCTCGTGCGCGTCTCGCCCGGATTCAGCACCTCGATCCGGTTCAGGGCGAGATTGGTGATCCAAATCCGTCCCGAAGAATCGGTCGCGATGCCGTCCGAACCTCCCCCTATGCGGATCGGATCGGAAACCGCTTCGGCAAGAATGTCGGGCGGGACCGTCGGATCGGCGACAAGGTCCATCGGAACGGAGCGGATCGCATCTCCCGTCGTCAGGCTGAACCAAAGACGCGCACCGTCGCCCGACAAGGTTATGCCATTCACACCGACGGCAAGACGATTTCCGGGGAACACCTCGCGTCCGTCGACCTTGAGCCAGAGATCGGGATCGTCCTGCAGCGCGGGATGACGGTCCAGGATACGGCGTGTCGCGCCCGTATCGATATCGTACACGATCAGGCCCGACGGCACGGGCGCGCCGCCGCGATTGCCGCTGTCGGTGATGACGATCAATCCGCGCCTCTCGTCCACCACCAGATCATTCAGGAAGGACGTATCACGCGGCGCGACGTCGTCGAGCGGGACCCGAGCGATTTCCCTGCCCGTGGTCAGATCGATGCCGATCAGCTTCTGCGCCCCCTCGGGCGCGCCGCTCTCACCCGCGACCCAGCCCATGTCGACGATCCACATGCGCTGCCGGCTGTCGACAAAGGCGCCAAGCGCATTCCGAATCGCGTTCGGATCGGACAGATCATGGGCTTCGCGCGACGGAAACGGCTCCAGCAGGAACCGCCCGTCACGTTCGATCACACGCGAAAGTGTAGAGGGAACGGCCCGGTCGATCCACCGGGGGGTCGACACGTACACATTCCCCTGCGCATCCGCCTCGACACCGGCCAGGGGCGCCCGCGCCCATACGCGCGCCTCCTCAAAAGCCGCGCGGGCCGCGTCGGAGGCGAAAGTCCAGTCCATGCGATCCCAGACGAAAAGCCGCTCGGGGGCCTGCCGATCCCCGGCCTGGGCCATGGAAAAGGTGCAAAAAGCGCTGAAAACAACGGCGAACGGTCGTTTGATCATGAAAGATCCTCCTGTTTGGCGCGACTATCCGATCAAATTCGATGATCGAGAAATCGAAATTCGGGATTATACGTATCGGTTTTCCCGATTTTCAAAGGTTTATCTATCGCCATGGCGGATGCGTCATATGCCGTCCGGCTTGAAACGCCACTTGCCCGGCGAGAAATCCAACCTTTGTCGGCCCAAGACCGTCACCTGGGGCGAAATCCGGCATCGGCAGGCCGGCCGCGCGCCGCGGAAGATCCGACTGACGGATCGACGAAACAGGTCTCGAGCCGGCGCCGCAATCATCCGACACGCCACGGCGCCGGTCCGAGAGCGGGCGCAAACACCAGGATCATCCCGGCGATGCGCACGAAGAAACAGGACTGCAGGCAGCCTGCGTTCTGACCGCGCCAATTGCCCACGGGATGCAGGACGTTGACGTGATGATGCGGACTTAAGTCAACCAGGAGAAGAACAGTCCGGGAATGTCGGCGGCCCTCTGAGGTCGATAAGCCGATTGAACCCTCCCTCGCGGAACCATCGAGGCCAGTGGCGACAACGCTGCCACGCGAACAGGCTGGACACACGACCGTACTGACAAACACGACCTCATAAATCATTCGAAAACCCCTGCAATCCAGGAGACAGCCACAAAGGAAATTCGATCGAGAGGGCTTTTTCGGACGAGCGACCGGCTGTTGAGCCGCAGGTCGCAGGTTTGCCTCCTGCACGGCTCAGCACGTGCTTTCCAAGGACTTAGCCGGTTCTGGTGATACGAAGACCAGTTCGGGACTACGTCGGTCTCCCCGGAACGACCTTCACGCCTCACGCTCTCAGGAGGGACTTGCGCCAAGTCGCACTCTTCGATGTCTTCTGCATCGCGAACTTCTTCTTGGCCCTTGATCTGATTGTAAATCACTTCTCCATTCGCCTTCTCGACGTCTCCCGAGCGTCCAGTCGCTGAATGTGCGGCATCGGCGTGACTTGGGCGTTTGAACGCAGTCTCAGATATTCTCTCGAGTGGTGTTTCATAGATGCAGATTTTGGCATCGTCGTCAGCGCGCGCGAAGGGCTTCGACCGGGAAGTCAACGACAGCCCAAACTCCTCCATGTTCGGCATCGTTTTTTGATTGGAAACCATGAAGGAGCGAAGCGGTGTACCCGATCACGCCGCGACCGGCATGCGACGGACAGGGCCTTGCCGTATGCTTTTTCAACGACGCCGCCTTAAACGGCCGCTTCCGTCTCTGAGCTCCCCTGTGGCGCCTCGGCCAACTCGCAAGCGCATTTCGGGTGACGCTGCGACAGATCTTCCACGTCTAGCTTTTCATCCGAGAATGAATCTAGGTCCAGGCGCCTAGCTTCGGCAGACATGCTGAAACGTTACCCCGAATACTGCCGGGATTTGACTTCGAGTCTTCGGCCAAGGTCGGCTTCAAGCCGCGCGTAACGCTGCCTTGTGTTCTTGCGAGCGAGGGCTGCATTCCGCGCCGCGGACAGCCGGAATCGGCTCCTCACCGGACGAAACCAGATTTCTGTACGGACGGCTCGAAAAGATGACTCATTTTCAACGGGCTGCAAATTCGCCAGACTCTGATTCTCACCGGACGCCATACAGGACCTTGCACATGCCGCGCAGAGAGACCGGCCTGGGCCGCCTCGATCTCAATCTGATATCGTCGCTCGTCGTACTGATAGAGGAGCGGTCGACCACCAGGGCGGCACGCCGTCTGCATCTTGCGCAATCGACCGTATCCGGAATTCTGGCACGTCTGCGCAACGTGTTCGGTGACGAACTGCTGGTGCGGCAGGGCCGCGGTCTGGTGCCGACGGCGCGCGCCGAAGACCTGCTCGCCGCGGCCCGTCCGCATCTCGAGGCGCTGACCGCCGCGCTCGGAGAGGTGCGTGTCTTCGACCCCGGCCGGGATGAACGCGTGTTTCGCTTCGGATGTACGGATGCGGTGGCGCATGCGATCCTGCCGCGCCTGACGGAAACGCTCCGGACGGAGGCGTCCGGCTGCGACCTCGTGGTGCGCGTGGGGGATTATCGCACGCTGCCGGGCATGCTCGTATCCGGCGAGGTGACGACGATTCTCGGCTATCTGCGCGAAAATCCGCCCGCGACCGCCAAGATGCGCGTGCTGCGCCATTCCCCCTGGGTCGTCCTGCGCGACACCGCCCGCCCGCCGGTGGTCGGGCTCGAAGACTTCTGTACCCGGCCCCAGGCCCTGGTCTCGCCCCTTGGCGACCTGCACGGTTTCGTGGACGATCAGCTGCGCGATCTGGGGCGCGAACGCAGGGTCATGGTCGGCGTGTCGAGCTTTTCGCTGATCCTCGCGACGCTTCCCGGAACGGATCTGGTCTCGACCGTTCCCGATTTCGTGGCGCGCGCGCTTGCCCGTCTGGGCGGTCTTGCGATCGACGCTTGTCCGGTCGCGGTCCCGCCGGTCACCAACGCGCTCGCCTGGCCGGGGGCGACGGACCGTGACCCGGCGGAACGATGGTTTCGCGAAAAGCTCCTGGCGGCCTTCGCCGACTAGCGCCGAAAGAGCCGGGTCCGGACCGTTTCCCACGGCCAAGCGGCGTCTTCAGACCGGGGCCCGGGCGGCAGCCGTCGCGATCCGCCGGATACGTTCCACCGCCGCGCGCAGCCCGTTCGAACGTTGCGCGCTTAGATGATCGTTCAGGCCAAGCCGCGCCAGTTCGGCATGCGCTTCGACCTTCAGCAATTCACGCACGGTCAGTCCGCAATAAAGCGCCTTCAGAATGGCGATCAGCCCGCGCACGATCATCGCGTCGCTGTCCCCGCGGAACCTGAAAACCGCATCGCTGCCGCAGCCCTCGATCTCGGGCACGATCCACACTCTGCTGACGCAGCCGTCGACCCTGGTCTCCGGAACGCGCAGCGCCGCTTCCAGGGGCGTCATCGCCTTGCCCATCTCGATCACGTGACGATATCTGTCCTCCCAGTCGTCGAGGAATTCGAAGGTTTCGACGATCTGCTCAAAGGCGTCGCTGGCCATACCGGTCCCTTTCCGCTGCGGCTCCCCTGATCTAGAACGGCGCATGATCCGGGTCCAGCCCCGGCGCTTTTCAATGCGGACGAAATGCGTTAGCCAGGATCAAAACGAAAGAAGGTCGCGAATGTCAAAACGGGTGGCGCTGGCGCTGGCGCTGGTTTCGGTCGCAGGCGCGTGCGGGATGGTGCGCGAAAGCCGCCTCAATCCATTCAATTGGTTTGGCCAGGACCAGTCCGAAACCGCCGCGGTTTCCGAAGACGGGCCCGTCGACGCGCGCCCGCTCGTCGATCGGATCATGTCGGTGAATATCGAACGCGTTTCGGGCGGCATCATCGTGCGCGCCACCGGCCTGCCGCCGTGGCAGGGATATTACGATATAGCCCTGACCCCGATGAACGGCGGTCTTCCGATCGATGGGGTCTTGCGTTTTGCGTTCCGCGCATTTCCGCCCGCAGAGCCGGCCCGGGCCGGC
>JBCCVK010000047.1:0-10456 GCA_039195495.1 Pseudomonadota bacterium | reverse complement strand
GTCGGGGACGTGAACCACGATGTCGCCAGCGGTGTGGGCTTGGCCCAGATGGACGAGATCCACGCGGCGTCCACCCGGATAGATGCTCATCCGATCGGAAAACGTGCTGGTGGGCCAGGTCAGGCCGGGGATGCTTTCATGACCTTCGAAAAGCCGGGGGAAGCGCTGAAATTCGCTATCCCAGTCCTCCTGGCCCCGTTCGGCCACCATCGCGCGGGCCTTGTCCGACATGATGATCTGCCGCGCCCCGAAGGCGGAAGCTCCCAGCACCCGCACCGCGTGATAATGGGTCAGAATCACATGGGTGATCGGCTTGTCGGTGATCTCGCGCACTTTTGCGATCACCTTTTGGGCCAGATGCGGTGTCGCCTGCGCTTCCACGATCATCACCGCGTCATCGCCGATGATTACGCCGGAATTCGGGTCACCTTCGGCGGTGAACGCCCAGATCCCCTCTCCCACCTCCTGAAAGGCGATCTTCTTTTTCGTCAGATCGCTCTGACTGGCAAAAGCTTTCGCCATGATCCGTTTCCTCCGCTACGGTCTGCCCGCCTCGATCAGTCGCATCGCCCGTATGGCGCCTCCAGCGCCGGCAACACCCTGCCGACGCAGGCCCCGAACCCCACACGATGGCCTTCGCCCAGCGCCGCGCCGCGCAGAGTCACCGTATCGCCATCCTCGAGGAAGCTGCGC
Source organism: Pseudomonadota bacterium (assembly GCA_039195495.1). Classification (GTDB taxonomy): domain Bacteria; phylum Pseudomonadota; class Alphaproteobacteria; order Rhodobacterales; family Rhodobacteraceae; genus JBCCVK01. The sequence continues at coordinate 9,763 of JBCCVK010000047.1, read as the reverse complement.
GTCTGCCCGGTATCGAGCGTCAAAGGCTGCCTTCCCCCCCAGCTCAGCTCCAGCAGCGAGCCGCGATTCCCCCTCTCCGGACCGGAGATCGTGCCCGAGCCCAGCAGATCGCCCACGCGCATGGGGCACCCGCTGGTCGTGTGATGCGCCAGTTGCTGGGCCGAGGAGTAATACATCTCGCGATAGTTGGTCCGCGCGATGGTTTGCGATCTGCCCCCCGAAGGGGTCAGACCGACGCTGAGATCGATATCGTAAAGCATGGGGCCGGTATCGCGCAGATAGGGCAGCAGCTCTCTTTCCCGCGCCGGCGCCGCACAGCGAAAAGGCTCCAGCGCCGCTTTGGTGACGATCCAGGGGGATATAGAAGTGGCCGTGGCCTTGGCCTGAAAGGGGCCGAGCGGTCGATACTCCCAGGACTGAATGTCCCGCGCCGACCAATCGTTGAGCAGCACATAGCCGAAGATGTTGTCATACGCCTGATCGACCGTGATCGGTCCATGTGACGGCTGGCCGACGATCGCGCCTATCTCGAGTTCGATGTCGAACCGGGCCGAAGGACCAAAACGCGGCCGCCCGCGCTCGGCGTCTTCCAGCTGTCCCCAGGGACGGCGGATATCCGTCCCCGATACGACAACCGAAGAGGCCCGGCCATTGTAACCGATCGGGATATGCAGCCAGTTGGGCGGCAGAGCATCCTGGGGGCCGCGAAACATGGTGCCGACGTTGAGCGCATGATGCTTGCCCGCATAGAAATCGGTATATTCGGCCACCGTGAAGGGCATGTGCAGCCTGGCCGCGGATTGTGGCACCATATGGCCCTGCAGCGCCTCCGCGGCCTGCGACCCCTCCCGCAGCAGCCCGACCAGCGCGGCGCGGAACGCTCTCCACGCCCCGGGCCCCATCTCCATCAATCCATTCCACCCGCGTGGATCACGCAGAGCATCACCCGTGAAGGCGAAATAGTCATCGACCGAAGAGGTCACGTTCAGGATCGCCTCGCCGATGGCGACCCCCAGGCAGGGGCGCGCGCCTTCGGTCGAGAAGACACCGTAGGGCAGGTTGGTCAACGGAAAATCGGTGTCCGGCGCATTGGCGCTCGCGACCCAGCTTCTCATCGGCGGCATTGGGAAAGGCATCCTCTCCGGCGGCAGGTGGCCGTGGCGCGCATTCGCCGCGTGGACGTGACGGCGGATGTCCGATGCCGCACGGGATCGCCGATCCCGCCCGCCGACAGTGACCGTTCGCTCATTTCACCCCCGGCGTGCCATCGAATTTCTTCTCGAGCGATGTCCAGCAGTCGATGTAATCATCCTGCAGGGGCGCCTGTCTCGCGGCAAATTCGGTCAGATGCTGGGGGAAACGGGTTTCGAACATGAAAGACATGGTATTGTCCAGTTTTTCCGGCATCAGTTCCGCGTTCGAAGCCTTCTCGAAGGCGTGCCTGTCCGGTCCATGGGGCAGCATGCAATTATGCAAACTCATGCCGCCGGGAACGAATCCGTGCGGTTTGGCGTCATATTGCCCATAGATGTTGCCCATCAACTCGGACATGACGTTCTTGTGATACCATGGCGGGCGAAACGTATTCTCCATCACCATCCAGCGTTCGCGGAACAGCACGAAGTCGATATTGGCCGTGCCCGGCTGGCCGGAAGGGGCGGTCAATACGGTGAAGATCGACGGATCCGGATGATCGAACAAGATCGCGCCGATCGGGCAGTAATTCTTCAGATCGTATTTGCAGGGGGCGTAATTGCCGTGCCAGGCAACCACGTCGAGCGGCGAGTGGTCGATACGGGTCACATGAAATTGGCCGCACCACTTGATCGTCACCGTCGAGGGCGCATCGCGATCTTCGAACGCCGCCACCGGCGTCTTGAAGTCGCGCCGGTTCGCCATGCAGTTCGCACCGATCGGACCACGTTCGGGCAGGGCGAATTTCTGACCGTAATTCTCGCACACGAAGCCGCGTGCCGGACCCTCGAGCACTTCGACACGATAGACGAGACCACGCGGTATCAGGGCGATCTCCCGTGGCGACAAATCGACGACGCCCAATTCGGTGCAAAAGCGCAGGCGCCCCTGCTGCGGCACGATCAGAAGTTCGGAATCGGCGGAGTAGAAATAGGCATCCACCATACTTTCGGTCACGAGGTAAACATGGCTGGCCATTCCGACCTGCGTGTTCACGTCCCCCGCCGTGGTCATCGTGCGCATGCCGGACAGCCAGGTCAGCCCGGCCTGCGCATGCGGCAAAGGATCCCAACGGTACTGGCCGAGGCTGATCACGTCCGGCACCAGATGCGGCGCGGACTTCCAGTATGGCATGTCGATCCGCTCGAACCGGTGCGTGTGCTTGACCGAGGGTCGGATGCGATAGCACCAGGTGCGCTCGTTCTGGGGCCCGGGCGCCGTGAACGCGGTGCCCGACAGCTGTTCGCCGTAAAGGCCGAAATTGCATTTCTGCGGCGAATTCATCCCGCGCGGAAGCGCGCCGTGCAGCACCTCGGTCTCAAAATCGTTCCCGAAACCCGACATGTATCCAGGATCGCCGGTCCCGGAATCCGCGGCGCCGCGCAAACCGGACAAGAGGCGTTCTTGGTGCATCGTGATCTCCCGACATCGCGTGTCCCAACCATGCCGTTGCAAATGAAACGAAGTCAAGCCTCATTCGCGCGCGGAAAATCAGGCGACGTGCCCATCCGCTCAATCCCGGTGATGCGACGGTCGCCGATCAAACGCCGCCCGTATGTGCATGTCGGTGATTTTTACTTGCCTATCATCAGAATTGGTTATATTTTCTTACCAATACTCCGAAAGGAAGACCTTCATGGAAATGCCCGCCCCCGATCCCACCGTTCTGGCCCGGAAGGATGACCTGATACGGCGCCTGTCTCAAGTGCTGACCGCCGACGCCGTCATCCACGACGCAACCGCGACCCGCGCGTACGAATGCGATGCGCTGACCGCCTACAGATGTCCGCCGCTTTGCGTGGTGCTGCCGGCTTCAACGGCGGAGGTCTCGGCGGTCTTGAAGATTTGCCACGAGATGAAGGTGCCGGTGATACCCCGCGGCTCGGGCACGTCGCTGGCGGGCGGGGCCTTGCCGACGGCGGATGCGGTGATCCTGGGTGTGGCAAGGTTGAACAACGTGCTCGAGGTGGATTACGAGAATCGTTTCGTCCGGGTTCAATCGGGGCGCACCAACTTGAGCGTGACGGACGCTATCGGGGACGACGGGTTTTTCTATGCACCCGATCCATCGTCCCAATTGGCCTGCGCGATTGCCGGCAATGTCGGAATGAATGCGGGCGGGGCGCATTGCCTGAAATACGGGGTGACGACCAATAATCTGATGGGCGTCACCATGGTGATGATGGATGGCACGGTCGTTGAAATCGGCGGGACGCATCTGGACGCGGGCGGTCTGGATCTGCTTGGCGTGATCTGTGGCTCCGAAGGGCAGCTTGGCGTGATCACCGAAGCGACGCTTCGCATCCTGCCCAGACCTGAGGGGGCCCGCCCGGTGCTGATGGGATTTGCCTCCAGCGAAGTCGCAGGCGCCTGCGTCAGCGACATAATCAAGGCGGGTGTGCTGCCCGTGGCCATCGAATTCATGGATCGGCCATGCATCGAGGTGACCGAGACCTTCGCCCGTGCGGGCTATCCCGCATGCGAGGCGCTGTTAATCGTCGAGGTCGAGGGCGCGGAAGCCGAGATCGATGAGCAATTGAGCGTCATCATGCAGATCGCCCGCGCGCACGATCCGGTCGCGCTGCGCGAAAGCCAGTCCGAAGAAGAAAGCCATGCGATCTGGCTGGGCCGAAAGTCGGCCTTCGGCGCCATGGGGCGTATCAACGACTATATGTGTCTGGACGGAACGATCCCGGTCTCCAGTCTGCCTTACGTGTTGAAACGCATCGGCGACATGTCGAAGGAATATGGATTGAAGGTGGCCAATGTGTTCCATGCGGGCGACGGCAACATGCATCCGCTGATTCTGTTCGACGCGAACAAGCCCGGCGAGCTGGAACTATGCGAGAAAATGGGCGCGGATATCCTGCGGCTATGCGTCGAGGTGGGTGGTTGCCTGACCGGGGAGCATGGAGTCGGCATCGAGAAACGCGATCTGATGCTGACCCAGTTCACCCGCGACGATCTGGAAGCGCAAATGAGGGTCAAGGATGTGTTCGACCCCAAATGGCTGCTGAATCCGTCAAAGGTGTTTCCCCTACAGGTCACCGCGGCCCGCCGTGCGGCGACCGCGGCGGCCGGTTAGAGGAACACGATCCTTTCGCCCACATGTTTTCGCCCCCCATCAGGAAGAAAGCGCCATGATCGAACCCAAGACGGAAGCCGAACTGGCCGAGGCGGTGGCCGGCGCCGGGGGCCCGCTGCGCATACAGGGCGGCCGGACGCGCCCCATAGGCAAACCGGTCGTCGGCGAGGTCATGAGCACGGCGAAGTTGTCGGGCATCGAATTTTACGAACCCGGGGCGCTGACCATCGTCGCCAGGGCGGGCACGCCGCTGGCCGAGGTCGAAACGGCTCTGGCGGCCGAAAATCAGCGGCTGCCTTTCGAACCGATGGATCATCGCGGTCTGCTGGGATCGGACGGCATCCCGACCATTGGCGGCGTGGCGGCGGCCAATGTCAGCGGGCCGCGTCGCATCCGGTCGGGGGCATGCCGCGACAGCTTGATCGGGGTTCGCTTCGTCGACGGCACCGGCACCGTTCTCAAGAGCGGCGGGCGGGTCATGAAGAACGTCACCGGCTATGATTTGGTGAAGCTCATGTCGGGAAGTTGGGGCACTCTGGGGGTGCTGAGCGAGGTCAGCTTCAAGGTGCTGCCGCAGGTCGAGGCGCAGTCCGTCCTATTGCTCGAAGGATTGAGCGACGAACAGGCGGTGCGCGCCCTATCCATGTCGCTCGGGTCCCCGTTCGAAGTGTCCGGGGCCGCCCATACGCCGAAAGGCGTCGATGGCACACCCGTGACGATGATTCGGATCGAAGGCTTCGCGGCCTCGGTCTCTTACCGGGCCGGCCGGTTGAAGGACCTGCTGAAACAATTCGGAGAGATCGCCGTCGAATCCGATCGCGACAGGACCCGCGCGGGCTGGGCCTGGGTGCGCGACGTCACGGCGTTTAAGGACATGCCGGGCGATGTCTGGCGGCTGTCGGTCAAATCGACGGATGCGCCACGGATCGCCTCGCGGCTCAGAGCCGACGGTTTGCTCTATGATTGGGGCGGCGGTCTTGTCTGGGCGCTCGTGCCCGAAGGCACGGATGTGCGGGCGCGCATGGGTGACACAAAGGGGCACGCGACCCTGGTGCGCGCCAGCGAAGACACCCGGATGCGGCTGGATGTGTTCCATCCCGAACCCGCACCGCTGGCGCGGGTGGCCGCCGGACTTCGCAGCAAATTCGACCCGAGATCCATTCTCAATCCGGGCCTCATGGCGGGCGGCCCTCCCGTGAAAGGGGGATAGGATCTTGCGCGAACATCCTCACAGACCGGGTCACCGGGCATGGATCCGGGTCATGTCGACCCCGTCGCTTTTCCCAGGATAGGAGCGGTCCGACCGATGCAGACGACCTTCACCCCCGAACAATTGAAAGATCCCGCGATCCAAAGGTCGAATGAAATTCTGCGAGCCTGCGTGCATTGCGGCTTTTGCATGGCGACCTGCCCGACCTATCAGGTGCTCGGCGACGAATTGGACAGCCCCCGCGGACGCATCTACCTCGTCAAGGACATGCTGGAGAACCAGCGGCCGGCGGATGAGAAGACCGTCAAGCATATCGATCGCTGTCTGAGCTGTCTGGCGTGCATGTCGACCTGCCCGTCGGGTGTGCATTACATGCATCTGATCGATCATGCGCGGGATTATATCGAGCGGACTTACCGGCGGCCTTTTTCCGACCGGGCGCTCCGGTGGCTGCTGGCCAAAATCCTGCCCTATCCGATGCGGTTCCGACTGGCGATGCTGGGGGCCAGGGTGGGACGGCCGTTCATCGGCCTGATGCCGGATGAGCGGCTGAAGGCGATGCTGGAAATGGCGCCTAGAACCATTCCCCCGGTCAGTCGCAACGACGACCCGCAGACTTTCGCCGCCGAGGGGCGGCGTAAAATGCGTGTGGCGTTGATGACGGGTTGCGCCCAAAGGGCCTTGAACACGGATATCAACGACGCAACGATCAGGCTGCTGAAACGATTGGGGTGCGATGTCGTGATCGCCGACGGCCAGGGATGTTGCGGGGCGCTCGTTCATCATATGGGCAAGAGCCGCGAAAGCCGGACCGCAGCCGCCGGGAACATTCGCGCCTGGACGAACGAAATGAACGATCAGGGACTGGATGCCGTCGTGATCAACACCAGCGGTTGCGGCACGACGGTCAAGGATTATGGCCATATGTTTCGCGATACGCCAATGGCCGAGGATGCCCGCCGCGTCTCTGCGATCACGATGGACGTATCGGAACTGCTGATGCGGCTCGATCCGCCCGAAAGTGCCGCGAAAGGGCTCAAGGTCGCCTATCACGCCGCCTGTTCCCTGCAACATGGGCAACAGATCAAGACCCATCCGAAAACATTGCTCAGAAGGGCGGGCTTCGAGGTGGTCGAACCCCGCGACGCCCATCTTTGCTGCGGCTCGGCCGGTATCTATAATCTGATGCAGCCCAGGATCTCCGGCCAACTCGGGACCCGCAAGATAAAGACGCTGGAGGAAAAAACACCGGATATGATCGCTGCGGGAAATATTGGCTGTATGATGCAGATCGGATCGGGAACGGCGTTGCCGGTCGTTCACACGGTCGAGCTGCTGGACTGGGCGACCGGCGGGCCGAAGCCGCCCGCCTTGATCGAAGCCGAGTCATCATCATGACTGCTGGATCGAAGTTGAACGAGGAACGCGTGCGGCGGCGGCTCTATCGGGGTCGGCGGGCCGGGCAAACCGCGGTCTCTGCGCGGCCTCGGCGTATTTTTCCCACGATGCCGCTTTTGCGAAAGCCACGCATGGTATAAGAGCATGAAGCGAAGACCGACCCGCGCACGACCGGGGTGAGGTGAAGGACAAGCCCTTTCGCCTTGCGTCGCGAGACTTGACCGGGAAACGCGTGGCACATTAACACGAATGCGATTCATATTTCGGAACAGTAGCGATATCGAAGGAGAGCCATCATGAAGCGCAGCCTGATCACCGGAATCGCCGCTGCCGCGACGCTGCTCGGACCGGCCAACGCCGAGATCAAGATTGCCCATGTCTACGGTAAGACGGGCCCCTTCGAAGCCTATGCCAAGCAATCCCATGTCGGCCTCGAGATGGGCATCGAATACGCCACCGGGGGAACGATGGAGATAAACGGCGAGAAGATCGTTATTCTCGAAAAGGACACCCAGTTGAAACCCGATATCGGCAAGGCGCTGTTAGAGGAGGCTTATGGAGACGACGAAGTCGATCTGGCCGTAGGACCGGTGAGTTCCGGTGTCGCTCTGGCCATGCTTCCCGTGGCCGAGGAATATGAGAAAATCCTCATCGTCGAACCCGCGGTGGCCGATTCCATCACGGGCACGAACTGGAACCGCTATATCTTCCGTACCGGGCGGAACTCATCGCAAGATGCGGTCGCCAATGCGATCGCACTCGGCGACGACGGCGTTCAGGTCGCCACATTGGCACAGGACTACGCCTTTGGTCGCGACGGTGTCGCCGCGTTTCGAGAGGCGCTCGAAACGACTGGCGCGACGATCGTGCATGAAGAATACGTGCCGACCGACACGACCGATTTCACCGCCGCTGCCGAACGGATATTCAACGCGATGAAGAATATCGACGGTGAGAAAAAGCTTTTCATCATTTGGGCCGGTGGCAGCCATCCGATGAACAAGATCAATGCGATGGATCCCTCGCGCTTCGGCATCGAAATCGCCACGGGCGGCAATATCCTGGCCGCGCTGAAGGCGTATAAGGAACTGCCGGGGATGGAAGGCGCCACCTATTACTATTATGAAATTCCCCAAAACCCGGTGAACGATTGGCTGGTCAGGGAGCATTTCGCCCGGTTCGACGCACCGCCCGATTTCTTCACCGCAGGCGGCATGGCCGCAGGGATCGCCGTTGTCGAGGCCATCAAACGGGCCGGCTCGACGGATACCGAAGCTTTGATCACGGCCATGAAGGGCATGGAATGGGAGACCCCCAAGGGGAAGATGATCTTCCGGGCCGAGGATCACCAGGCGCTGCAGTCGATGTATCATTTCCGCACCGAGATCCAGGACGGCAAGGATTATGGTGTGCCGGTGCTGATCAAGGAACTGGGCATCGACGACATGCCGGTTCCGGTCCGGAACTAGGATCGCCCGGCGGCGGTTCCGTCGTCCTGACGGTTCGGGGTGTCCATATGTCGAACGTCGTGCTCGAAACCCGTGATCTGACGGTACGCTTCGGTGGCCACGTCGCCGTGGATCACGTCAGCTGCGCTTTCCAGACGGGGGAGCTGACCGCGATCGTGGGCCCAAACGGTGCGGGCAAGACCACTTACTTCAATCTCATTTCGGGTCAGATCCGGGCCAGCGGCGGCACGGTCCATCTGAGGGGGCGCGACGTAACGCGGATGCCGGTCAGCGAACGAACGGAGTTGGGGATCGGGCGGGCGTTTCAACTCACCAATCTCTTTCCGAATCTATCGGTTCTGGAAAATGTTCGCCTCGTGATCCAGGCGCGGGAGAAAAAGGGCTTCCACCTGTTTTCGATGGCGGACAGCCATGCCGACATCACCGGGGCGGCGCAGGCCGCGCTCGGCCGCGTCAACCTGACGCATCTCGCGGCGCAGACCGTATCGGGGCTGAGCCATGGCGATCAACGCAAACTCGAGGTCGCGTTGCTGATCGCGCTCGAACCCGCGGTTTACATGTTCGACGAGCCGACGGCCGGCATGTCCGTCGACGAGGCGCCCTTGGTTCTCGATCTGATCGAGGAACTCAAGGAGGATCGCACGCACACGGTTCTGCTGGTGGAACATAAGATGGATGTCATCCGCGCGCTTGCCGACCGCATAATCGTTCTGCACAATGGGGCGCTTGCCGCGGACGGCACCCCGGCCGAGGTCATCGAGTCGGACATCGTGCAACAAGCGTATATGGGAAGAGCGTTGGGAGATGTCTGAACCGATTCTATCGCTTGCGGGCGTCCATGCGAACATCGCTCAGTACCGCATTTTGCTAGGGGTCGATCTTGAGGTCCCAACCGGCGGCGTGACGATGTTGTTGGGCAGGAACGGAGTCGGCAAGACGACGACGCTGCGTACGGTCATGGGGCTGTGGAGCGCACATCGGGGACGAATTACCTTCGATGGACAGGATGTCACGACCCTTTCAACGCCCGCCATCGCCAAGGCCGGTATCGGTTTCGTCCCCGAAGACATGGGTATTTTCTCCGATCTTACCGTCGAGGAAAATATGATACTGGCCGCCGTCAGCGGGCCGATCCCATCCGCCCGACTCGATTGGCTTTTCGCCATCTTTCCCCCGCTGAGAACCTTCTGGCGCAACGAGGCCGGAACGCTGTCCGGTGGACAGAAGCAAATGCTCTCGATCGCCCGGGCCATGGTGGAGGAACGCAAACTTTACCTGATCGACGAGCCGACCAAGGGGCTGGCGCCGGCGATCGTGTCGACGATGGCCGGCGCGTTGCGCGAGTTGAAATCGCAAGGCGCGTCGATCCTCATGGTCGAGCAGAATTTCGATGTCGCCAAGACGCTT
>JBCCVK010000046.1:0-10543 GCA_039195495.1 Pseudomonadota bacterium | reverse complement strand
GGGTTCTTGCCGCCCATTTCAAGCTGGACCTTGCGCCGATGGCGCAGGCATGCCTCGGCCACCACACGGCCGGTCCACACCGAACCGGTGAAACTGATCGCCCTGATCTCGGGCGCCTCGAGGATCGCCCGGCCAACGACAGATCCCGGCCCCATCACCAGATTGAAGACACCATCCGGCAGCCCGGACTGTGAAATGATCTCACTCAGCAGCCAGGCGGTGCCCGGGACCAGTTCGGCGGGCTTGATGACCACCGAGTTGCCATGACAAAGCGCCGGCGCGATCTTCCATGCCGGGATGGCAATCGGAAAGTTCCAGGGCGTGATCAGACCGACGGGTCCCACCGGCTCCCGCGTCAGTTCCACCGTCACGCCGGGGCGGACCGACGGCAACAGCTCACCCGCCAGACGCAGCGCCTCGCCGGCGAAAAACAGAAAGATCCGCGCCGCGCGCTCCGTCTCGGCCACGGCCTCGCGCAGGATCTTCCCCTCTTCCCGCGCCAGCATCTCGCCGATTTCCGCCTTGCGGGCGAGCAATCCGTCCCCGATGGTCTTCAGAACGTCATGGCGCCGCTGCGGCGGCGACCGGCTCCAGCTTTCGAAGGCATCCGCGGCGGCGGCGACCGCCCGTTCGGTTTCCGCCCGGCCCGCCTCGGCATACATGCCGATGATCTCGTCGGTGTTGGAGGGATTGACATTCGCGATCGAGGCGGCGCCCCCGACCCATCGGCCACCGATCAGATTTTCGCGCATGCGAAGCCCTTTCTAAAAGACGTCCCGCAAGACCTGGCGCAATTCGGCCGAGGAGCCGACTTGCGGCGTTCCAAAGCGTTGCGTCATGAAGCGCATCGTTTGCTCGACCTCGTCCCAGGCGATGTTCATGTCCCGCAAGGAGTGCGGCAAGGGCAGGCTCTGCAACATATGGTCCACGAAATCCGGCAGAGCCATGTGCGCCGGAAGACCCAGCACCCGCCCGATCACCTCCGCGTTGCTCAGCTTGGTCGAAGCCAGCATCCGCGCCAGCAGCACCCGGTGCAGCACGGCGCCGTCGATGTCTCGCCCGACGCTCTTGCCGAAGGAAAATCCGAACGTCTCCACCAGTCCGGGACCTTTCTGCAAGGCAATCGCGGCGTTGAGCGTCGCGGCCATCAGATCGCGCTGATCGCGCCCCGTCCCAATTCCGGCAGGCGTGCCCAGTTGGATCCGGCACAGCCGCGTCAAGGCGTCGATGGCAAGCCCATCGGCCAGAGGATTGAAGGTCTCGGCGGTCAGCACGCTCAGACACCGGCCCATGGCCAGGGTGAGCGCGCGGGCCAGTTCCACCTCTTCGGCCCTGCCGATCACGGTCGGGTCACAGACGATGACGCTCGGCGGCATGGTCTTGAAGCTGACCGAGGCGTTGCTTTCCAGGCACGGGTCGGGCAAACCGCCGAGGCCGGGGATCACGAAGAAATCCGGCTGCAGCTGATGCTGTCTGACGTTGTCCCCGGCCATGAAGCGGCGGGCGCCATAGCGTCGCGCACCGATCGCATGACGGCATGTTCGCCCATGCGCGATGGCTTCCGCGGTACCGAAGGCCACGATCAGATCCAGGGCGTGTTCGGCCTCATAGGCAAGAACGGCCTCCGCCGTGTCGGACCTGCTGTGCTCCGGCGCGATGACGTGACGCCGCACGCGCGGGCAGCTCATCAATCCTTCCTCGACGCGCGCCAATAACTCGCCCGGCTCCTGCCGCGCCAGGCAGAGCAGGACGGCATTGGCGTGGCGCTTTTCGTCCACCTCGGCCCGGAGCGCCTCTTCCAGAATGTTGCTGGCGAAATGGATCCGCGAATGCAGTGTGATCAGGGTCATGGCGCCGCGCATACATGGTTGAGACGAAAGTCGTGGCGCGTTCGGACGCGGCGGCTCCGCGTCCGAACGGTGCAGCACGATCGGCGACGGCCCGGTATCGCAACCGGGGATCCCGTCCCCTTCTCAGTAGCTGGATTTACAGGCGGGCGTTTCGCGCGACGGCAGGCCGATCGCGTCGAAGCTCGCCTTGTCGAGGCCCAGTGTCTGCGTCACGCCATCGACCTTCTTCACCATCCGCGTGGCCAATGTGCCGTCGGCGCGTTCGATCACTTCGGAAACGAAGTTCGAGCCGATCGCCTGGCGGTTGCCGTCGAGCCTGATCATGCCGTTGGGCGCGTCGAGTTCGAGCCCGCTCAGGCAGGTGCGAAAAGCGGCCTGGCCATCGCTCAGGTCACCACCCGTCCGGTCCATGCAGTGCAGCATCGCCGAGGTGGCGTTGTAGTAGCCGGTGGCCAGCAGCGACGGTGACGGAAAGCGCTGGTCGGGCGGGAAAGTGTCCTGATACGCTTTCACGTAGTCCTGCCATTTCGGATCGTCCCACGTGTCCGCCTGAGGGCCGGACGACGGCGTGCCGATCAGCGCGTTCTTGGCGTTGCCCTTCGAGTTGAGCACCGTGCCGTCCACCATGATCGAGCCGCCGATCAGGTTCGCGTCGCCGCCGGCCTGCTGGTACTGGTTGAGGAAGTTGACCGCGTCACCGCCGCCGAGACCCAGATAGATGGCATCCACGTCATCGGGCAGCGCCGCAATGATCGAGCCGAAGTCCTTCGTCCCCAACGGCACCCACAAGCGCTCGGTGACCTCGCCGCCGGCCTGGCAGAAATCGGTCACGAACCCCATGACCTGCGTGTAGACGAACGAATAGTCTTCGCCGACCGTGGCCACGGTTTCCCAGCCTTTTTCGTTGTAGACGTAGTCGCCGAGGCCCACGGACCATTGGGCGCCATCGGTGTTGAAGCGAAAGAAGTTTTCCGACGGCGTGACATAGGTCGTCTCCATCGCGCCGGAAATGCCGTTGATGAACGTCACGTCCGGTTGCGTCTTGGAGTAGTCGCGAATGGCAATGCCCTCGGAGCCCGAAAGCGGTCCGATCACGATCTTCACGCCGTCCTGTTCGACCAGTTTGCGCGCACCGCGCACGGCGCTGTCGGGGCTGGTATCGGTGGACTGGATGATCAATTCGATCTCGCGGCCGCCGGCCCTGTTGGCGCCCTGGGCCAGGGCCGTTTTCAGCCCTCGAACGCCGTCTTCGCCAAGGGCCGTATACGTGCCCTCAAGCGTTGCCAGAACGCCGATCTTCAGCGGGCCGCCATGTCCGTCGGCGATGGCGACGCCGGCGAAAGCGCAGAGCGAAAGCGCGGATACGCTCGGAATCACAGCTGTTCTCATACTATCCTCCCTGGAGATTCAACATGCACCCGGCGGCATCGTGCCATTTCGCCACGGGGTTACGGATACCCAAAGGTTCCCAGGCATGACGAGGCGTCTGATTTTTTGACCGGCGCGACGGACGCAACTCCATCCGCGGCGGGACGGGCCGTCAACGGCACGAAGCTCCGATATACGTCATCCGTCGCCCGTGTGGATCGATGGCGGGAATTCCGGATGTCCTGCCCGCTTCGAACCGGCGGGCCGCGGCGCGGTCCGCACGGTTTTCCCTGACGGGCCGATGGACACAACGCCCAAAAGCCAATCGAATTCGGGGCGGTTCCGTTCACCGCGTCAAGGCGTATTCGGAAGGAAGCTTCCAGCGCCCCCGTCCTTCGCGACGTCTATTCAGCGTATCGCCTGTCCAATCCCGGGATCGCGCTGGAAATCGATCTGACGAACGAACTGCGCGGCCCGATCGATGACCGTTGCGATCCGATCATTCGGATAACCGCGCTCGATGAGATCGTCGAGGGAGCGAGGCCGCTGTTCGAAACGCAAGGCGTCGTCTGCGCGGCGCCGGGCAGGTTCGAAACCCTGTCCGACCCGCGCGCGCTCGAAGACATCCGCTGGATACGAATACCGGCCATGCCCCCCGCCCCTGACGCTCTGACCTTTGAAAAAGGGAAAAACCGGTTCTGAAACCGCGCATCTCCATCCCCGGGGGCAGCGGCCAGTTGGTCAGGATGCTGATCGACAAGGGGATGGGATTTGCGGTCTATCCGGGCTCTGCCATGCGCAGCGGGCGAACGAAGACCGCGTCAGCATCGCTCCCGACGGGCACGCGGACGCGCGCGGGGTCTTCTCGATCCTTGCGGCGCGCACCGCCGCGCGAGCATCGCGCATACCTGGATATCCGGCGTCGCCCGCCGCCAGGATGACACCAGGGCAGGGGCCTGCCCCTGTGGGGCAGGCGGGAGGCCAGAGATCACCATCCGCTGTCTTTGCTGGCGTCGGTTTTTCGCTCGGCGATATCGTCGGCGGTGCCGAGCATGCCGTCCGGACCTTTGTCTATTTCGTATGTGCTGCCGTTCTTGTCCGAAGACGGCTTGTCTTCCAGGAATGCGGTATCGAACTCGCGGCGAACGAACTGCGCGGCGGACTTGTAGTCATAGACCTCGAACGCAGAGTCGGGAAATACCTGGGCGGCACCTTCAAGGCTGCGGCCCTTTACGTACCGCTCCGTGGTGATACTGAAGATATCTCCGTCAGCGGTGCGGACTTGGATGCCGGGAATCCAGACGGATTCGCCAGCGACCTTGACGCCGGCCCTTTGAATGGCACCGGCATCGACCGCCGTGGCCGTGGCCAGTCCGGCCAGTGCGATTGCCATCAGGCGTTTCGGAAAGTCGTTCATCTCTCATCCTACGGTTGCGGGCTGCGCTGTCACATGCATGCCCTGTTGGTGTGAGGAACGCAGCATACGGCGAATGTCAAGCCATTCGACTTGTCCGAGCCGTCCCGCCCTTTTCGATCGCACCGGCGCACGGGGGCAGGCCACGATCGCGGATCGATCGCGGCATGTGCCGATGGCGTTTTCGCGGGCCCCGCCGATGCGGCGCATCCGCATCCATGCCGAATCCTTGTGGGAAAGCCTTGCAACGCATCACCGAATCCCCGGACGGCCCGATCCGGTTTCCCCCGAACGCGAGACTGCGCGAAATCCGAAAGCCTCTCCCCCTCGCCCTGCCCGATCACCGGGCGATGATCGTTCCGAGCCAGAGGGCCGGACCTGCTGCGAGAATCATACCGACCTTCCCGTCACGGAAGCGTGTTTCGATATCGGCGAACATGGGGCCGCAACCGCCCCGTCACGGAAGGCGGACCGTTCGGTGTTTTGCCGGGATGGCCCGTCGCCGAGAGGCGCAGATGACGCATCGGGTTTTGCATCGCATGATGCGTAAATCTCGTTCTCGAATATATCCGCCTCCTCGGATATCGCCTGCGTCGATACATCCGA
Source organism: Pseudomonadota bacterium (assembly GCA_039195495.1). Taxonomy (GTDB): domain Bacteria; phylum Pseudomonadota; class Alphaproteobacteria; order Rhodobacterales; family Rhodobacteraceae; genus JBCCVK01. The sequence continues at coordinate 5,305 of JBCCVK010000046.1, read as the reverse complement.
TGGTTCGGATCTGTCGGCTTTCGACCGCGGCGGCGCCTTCTTCGTAGATTTCGTTGTCCGGCGCACGGAGCGTCATACCGACATCTACACAGCGTCTCGTTAGATCGACATGGACAGCAAGCGGCGCAGCCGCGCCGGGATATTCAATAAAACCGAAAGCCGCCTTTCATCATGCAATCCACATCGTTCTCACGGGTCAGAATACGATATCGCTCGACCCGATCCGGATCCAATTCGGATGTGCCGACCCCGGCCTCAACGAACGCGCGCCATTCACGCGTCCCTATACGGAGTACGATCGGACCATCCGACCGATCCTTCAAATCCGAAGGTTGCTGAACCGGCACGATCTCAGTATATGTCTCGATCCTGCCACGGCTGCCGACATGTCGACTTGTGCTTGCCAAAAGCTCTCGCCCGAATTCGTCGATTTTCGAAAGGCAGGCAAGGCTTCGATCATCAAAAATCGCCTTGAACGAAACTTTCACGATGGGAACGAAGCGGGCCAGGCCCGTCAATCCGGAGGTTTGCCAAGTTCGTTCAGGGGGACGACTTGACGCATACCATGGTTTTGGATTAATTTCGGGATGTTTTGTGCGCTTTCAGACCGTTTGGAGTTCACATTGATGAATTCGACGCAAAGACCGTTATTGACCATCCTGCTTCTCGTCGGTTTGACCTGCGCTCCCACAGGCGGCCTGTTGGCAAAATCGAAATCCGGCGGGTTGAGTGCGAAAAGTCTGTCAGAGATGGTCAAAACGAAAGCCGGCCATAGCCGCCTGCGGTGTGATCTCGGCAATCTCTCCTCGAAATGTCTTGGAATCCGCACGGCTCCATCCAAATCCAAATCCAAGTCGCGCGTCCTGGGCATGCAAAAACAGCTTCAGCGGCACTGTTCGGGCTTGCCCAAAGGCTTCGCGGACGGGGTGAACGGCCCCGCGACGCGGCAGGCATTGGTCAAATTCCAGAAAGCCTACGGTCTTCAGCCGGATGGAGTTTATGGCCCCAAGACAGCCCATGCGCTTGCCAAAAATCCGAATGGCCGCTGCAAATGACCCCTGTCCAACCGTTCGCCCGGGCAATGCCGGCCTGGTGCGAAAGGCGGATTTAAAGGCGGATTTAAAGGTCGCTCACGACGATCCCGTCTTTGGCTCCCGCTGCGAGACGATGAGCGCGCGGGTCTTTGAGGCGTCAGCACCCCGCCGGGCGGCAGAGTAGCGCGGCCGCACCGCATCGATCTGGACCCCCGCGAACGGCCGGCGCATCCCGGGCGTGTCGTTGACCGACGGGGGAAGGTACCCCTGAGGCTGGCCGCGGCGCCATACGGGATACGGGCATGACCCTCCGGCGCGAACAGACCCTTGCCATCGTCGGCCTCACCCCCGGCATAGGGGGCAGGTCGAAACGAATGAGAGCGGGGCGTCACAAGGCGGGCCGTCGGACCTGGCGCGGGTGATTTTCAAAACGCTTCGGGTTTGAATTCGCGCGCCATGTGATCGAGTACGGCATTGACGAATCTGGCCTCGCGCCCTTCGGGAAAGAACGCCTTGGCCACGTCCACGAATTCCGAAATCACGACCCTGGGCGGGGCGTGACCTTCCAGAAGCTCGGCCCCCGCGGCCCGAAACAAGGCGCGCAATGTCGGATCGATCCGCCCGATCGGCCATTTGGCCACGAGGCCACTGTCGGTCATCTGATCGATTCTGGCCTGCCAGTTCACCGCATCCGAGGTCAGGGCGCGGAACAGATCCACGTCACCGTCGACCATCTCGCCCTCCTGATAGGACGCGCCGAAACGATAATCCTCGAATTCGCGCTGCACGGTTTCAACCGTCTGGCCGCTGGCCTCCATCTGGAACAGGGCCTGCACCGCATAGAGCCGGGCGGCGGATTTCATCTTGCGCTTGAGGTTGTTGGACGGGGTCATGAAGCGGCCGGCTTCCCGTTGCCGGGAGACATCCATTTCCGGGTCAGCGCGATCAGGTGAAGCGCCGCCGCGGCCGCGCCGCCGCCCTTGTTCTGCCCGTTCGGATCGGCCCGCACCTGGGCTTGTTCGCTGTTTTCGACGGTCAGAATGCCATTGCCGATACAGGCGCCGTCCAGACCCAGCAACTGTATCGCCCGGCTGGAATCGTTACAGACCGTGTCGTAATGCGTGGTCTCCCCCCGGATCACGCATCCCAAGGCGATGAAACCGTCGAAATCGGCATGCTGCCGGGCAATGCGGATCGCGGTCGGGATCTCCAGCGCGCCGGGCACTTCGATGATCTCATGGGCCGCATCGGCGGCGGCCAGTTCGGTCAGGGCGCCGGCGACCAGGGTGTCGGCTATGTGTCTGTAATAAGGCGCGACAACGATCAGTACCCGCACCGGCCTGTCGAATTCCGGGCGCGGCAGGGTCCGATGCGACGGTCCCGCCATCATCCGACCTCCGGGATCTTGCGGGTGCCGACAATTTCCAGACCATAGGCATTCAGCCCCACCACCTTGGGTTTGGGTGAATTGGTCAGAAGCGTCAGCCTGCCGAGACCCAGCGAACTGAGGATTTGAGCCCCCAGCCCATATTGGCGCAGGATTTGCGGCGAAGCTTCGTAATCCAGATCCAACCGCGCGCGCAGATCGCGCAAAAGCACCAGCACGCCCCGCCCTTCTCGCGCAATCAACTGCATCGCATCACCGAACTCGCCAGCCCGACCCTTGCCGCCCGTGCCGACCACGTCAAGCAGGGGGTCCAGCGCATGCATGCGCACCAGAACCGGCGGCTCACCCGAGATATCGCCTTTGATCAGGACGATATGCTCGGCATCCTGGATCTGATCCGTATAGATGCGCAGCGTCCATTCCCCGCCGAAGGCACTGTCGATGATCCGCTCGGTGCGGCGTCGCACCAGGTTGTCGTGGCGGCGGCGATACGCGATCAGATCGCTGATCGTGCCGATCTTCAGATTGTGCCGCTGGGCGAAAGACACGAGATCCGGCAAGCGCGCCATGGTGCCATCCTCGTTCATGATCTCGCAGATCACGCCCGAAGGGTTCAGCCCCGCAAGGCGGCTGACATCGACCGCGGCCTCGGTGTGACCCGCCCTGACCAGAACGCCGCCGGTGCGGGCGCGCAAGGGAAACACATGGCCGGGCGTGGCGATGTCGGACCCGGTTTTCGAGGCATCGATCGCGACCGAGATCGTGCGGGCCCGATCATGGGCGGAAATGCCGGTGGTGACCCCTTCGCGTGCCTCGATCGAGACCGTGAAGGCGGTTTCGTGCCGGGACGAATTGTACGGTGACATCAGACCCAGACCCAACGCATCGATTCGTTCGCCCGTCAGTGCCAGGCAGATCAAACCGCGCCCATGGGTCGCCATGAAGTTGACCGCCTCGGGCGTCGCCATCTGGGCCGGAATCACCAGATCGCCCTCGTTTTCGCGATTCTCGTGATCCACCAGGATGAACATCCGCCCGTTCCGGGCATTCTCGATGATTTCTTCGATCGAGGAAACGGCGTCGCGGTAATCGGCATCGGTCATCGGGCGATCCTCTGTCACTGGCGCGGCAGATAGCGTGTCGGCCCCCGAAAGGCCAGAGGGGGCCCGGCCACGCTCATGGGCGATGTGCGGCAAAGTAGCGATCGGACGGCAGAAAGCCCGCGCATTTCCCGGCTTCCGCCCATTCACGTTCCAGCGCGGTGTCGCCGATCACAAGAACGGCATCGGAGGGACAGCCGCGTTCCCGGAAGACGCCCCGCACGCGCTCCCGGATCGTCGACCAGCCGTCGTCGATGCGCGGCGCGGGGGCCGCGCGCTGCAGCGCGGGATTGGCGCGAAGAACGGCGGCGGCCTGCATCGGCGGCTGCACCAGGGCGAAGCGGCCGCAGTCCTTCAGCCGGTTCAGCTTGGCCGCCTTCACATCCGGCATGACGATTCGCCGCGGAAGAACATCCAAGGCGTTCGAGGAAAACAGAAACGCGACGATGTCACGGCCGGTGGCGGCGCGTATGCCCGCATAGATCCTGTAGTTCAGCCCAAGCTCCTCGGCCCGCTTCAGCCGCAATCGGATGATCTGCAGCGGCACCTGCGGCAGCAGTTCCCTGCGCGCCACGCGCCAGCAATGCTCGGCCCATCCCCGACCCAGCGCCGGCCCCCGATTGTGGCCGATCATCGCCGCGGCCCGCCGCAGAGGTTCCGCCCCATCCGGCCCGATGCGTCCCTCATGCCGAAGATCCCGTTCACTCGCTCTCCTTCTCGATGGCATAGGTTTGAAACAATCTGCCCTGCGCCGCAAGAAAGACGAAAGACGCGGCCGTCAGCCCGAAAATCTTGAAGTTGACCCATATATCGGTGCTCATGGTGCGCCACACCAGTTCGTTCGACAGGGCGAGACACAGGAAAAACACCCCCATGCGGCGTGTCAGGATCATCCAGCCTTCGGGTTGGAGCGGCATCATCTCTTCCATGATTCCCTTCAGGCAGGAACGCCCGCGCAACAGATCGAAGCCCAGAACGGCCGCAAACAGCAGATAGACGATCGTGGGTTTCATCTTGAAGAAACGATCGTCGTTCAGCCAGACGCCGAGGCCGCCGAGAAGGGTCACGAAAACCGCCGTTGCGATCTGCATCTTGGACAGCTTGCCGGTCAGCGCCCAAAGAAGACCGGTGCACAACAGGATCAGCGGAATGAAAGCCGCCGTGACCACGATGAAACCGTCGTATTCGATCCCGGCGATCACGAAGGTCTGCTGCCTCACGCGAAGATAACCTATGAAGAATACGATCAGCGGCCCGATCTCGAGCACGGATTTGACGATCGGGCTGATCCGACGTTCATGCATTTCCATCTCCCGTCGCACTGGGGCGCACGGCGCCAATCTGCGGTGTCGGGATTTCCGTTTCAAGAGGTGTCCTTTCCCCGGCGGGCCGGCGCCCTGTCCACTCGCCGCCCGGCAGACGACGATCGGGGATGCCGACGCGGTCGCTCGTCCGCCGCCGCCGGGACGGCCGATCCCGCCCCTTCGGCGGCGCGGGCATCGCCGGCACGGCCCCACACGGCACCGGGGTGTTGATGTTGCCCGGTGACCGGAGTAGTTCAGACGCCGGATGGGCCGCGCCCGGTCGCGGCCTTACGGGAGACACCGTACCGAAAGATCGGGGGCACGCGCCGCGGGGCCGCCGCGACCCGGAAGGTCCATCCGGGACACATGGCGCAAAAGGAGGGGGAATGCCCAAGGACCGCAACCTTCGCACCAAGGCCGTTCACGCCGGAGCGCGCCGCAGCCGCTACGGCGAAATGTCCGAGGCGCTCTTTCTGACCC